>JASHTC010000149.1 GCA_030040755.1 Thermoplasmata archaeon
TCAAATCGGGCGACATCGAGTCCGTTCGGAATGAACCGAGGTGAGAACTGCCGGAAGGTCTCCGCGAGCGCAGGGGAGTTGACCACCAATTGCGTGCCTTGAAGCAGGCCCGCCAGCCCGAACTTGGCGACGGTCTGAGCCGCGGGTCCGTACCGCCAGCCCATCTCCACCACGGGGTCCATCCCGAAGAGCACGGCGCGGGGGTAGGCCCGCGCGAGGTACGCGGCCGGCAGCCCGAAATAGACGTCGAACACCTGGACGATATCCCAACCCCCGTGCTCGGCCCGAATGGCCGACCGGAGCTCCGCGATCCCCTGCGGCATCCGCAGGGTGCCAACGACTCGAATCCCTTCGCCCTGGAGCAGCTCCTGGTGAGGTCCCCCCCCTCGCAAACAGAGGAAGACGCCGTCCACCGTCTTCCTCAACTCACGAAAGATCCGAAGCGTCTGGAACGCCTGTCCTCCTCCTTTGTCGAGATGCGAACCGACGAACAGGACCCGCATTTCCGCTTCCGCTCGCTAGCATGGTGGGCCGTAAGATAGCCTATCTCTCCGAATCGGTCCTGTCTCCGACCCTTCTACGTCGCGCGCCCCCGAACCGGACCGGGACACGCACTTGTCGGGCGAAGCGCCGCAGCGACGCCGGGCGGTTCTCGGGACTCCGGTGGGGAGGGCGGGGAGGATGGTGGAAGAGGCGGGAGCGCCCGCGGCACCCGGACGTTCACGCCACTCGGTCATCCACCCCTCCTGGGAGGCCACTCCTCGGCCCGCCCGCCCCAACGTACCGACTCGGCCCGCCGTCCTACCGCGTCGTCCCGCCTCGTTCCGCTGCCAGGACCAGTTCTAGACCAGAGCTCAGCCCGACCCGTGGCACCCAACCGGGGAGCACGTTCGGGGGAGAGGTATCGGCCCAGTTGATAGAGAAGTCACCGATCCGGGGTCCCTCGAACGAGAACTCCGCCTCAGGGCGACCCATCAGGTTCGCGATCTTCGACGCGAGCGCTTGAATGGTCACGGTCTCGCCTCGACCGAGGTTGAAGGTGCCGGGATGTCGTTCGTCGAGCGCCCGGACGAACGCCTCGACCACATCGCTGACGTAGACGAAATCCCGGGACTCTCGACCCGTTCCCTGCATGCGGATCGACGCCCCACCCTCCCGGAGCTTTCGGATGGTGTCCGGGATCACGTAGGTCCGGTCGCACCGAGGGCCGTAGACATTGAAGAGCCGGAAGACGGTCGCCTCAGGGTCGAAGCCTCGGACGATTGCCTCTCCGATGGCCTTCGAGTGACCGTACAGGCTCGTCGGACGGACCGGCTCGGTAGTAGGAGTGGGGAGTTCCTTTGGGGAGCCGTAGACGGCTGCGGTCGAAGCGAAGACGATCCGAGTTCGATGCTCGTTCGCCAAGCGGCTGAGCAGCCAAGTGCCCCGGACATTCTGAGAAAAACAGGCGTCGGGGTGGCGCTCGCACTCGGGTACGGATGCAAGTGCCGCCAGATGGACCACCACGCTCGGGCGGCTCTGACCGAACACCCTGGAAAGCGCTCGCTCGTCGGTGATATCGACCCGCTCGGAGACCTCCGGGGCGGCGAGGTCGGCATTGACCACCGTATCTCCCCGCGCCCGGAGGGTCTCCACCAGGTGGCCGCCGATGAACCCGGATCCGCCCGTCACAAGGATGTCCATCAGGGGTTCTCTCGCCGATGCCAGAGCGCTGCCCGTGTAAAAGTATTCAGGGCGCGCCGAGGGACCGGTCGTAGAACTACCCGACAGGTTTTAATCCTCAGGGCTCGGGAGTACGGATTGGAGAATCAAGGCTCCGGGGCCGGCGGTACGGTGTTGCGAGTATGCCTGTTGGCTCCAGAGTTCCTTCCCAATCGGGGGGGCGTGGGAACCTATTCCGTAGAGCTGGCCAAGGAGCTCTCTCGGCGGGTCGAGCTGACGATCCTCACCCTCACCCGCACGGACCGGGGTCGCAGCTATAACCGCCAGGAGATGGAGGACGCCCTGGATCATCAGGCCACGATCTACCCCATCGCGGAGGCCGGCGACGGGTTCGTCTACAATGCGAGATTCCAGTACGCGGTGCTCAGGGACCTTCCCCGGCGATGCCGGAGCGAGCGATTCGACCTGATCCATACCCAGCATGCCCACATGCCGGATCTGCTCTCCGGCCTCCTCGGCCACCAGCCTCCGCTCGTGAGGACGGTCCATAGCACGATTCGGGGACAACGGGACGCGATCCGGGTCTTGCAGGGACTGGGCGAGGAGGTGGACCGCACCGAACGCTGGGAGATCGGCCTCGAGCCGCTGCTTCGATTGACGGAACGAAGCGTGCTTCGTCGTCCCGGCCCGCTGATCGCCGTGTCCGACTGGACGCGGCAGCAGCTGCTGGATGACGGGTTGCCCGACGACCGGATCCGGGTCATCCATAACGGCGTGGACACCCAACGGTTCCGACCCGAGGCCGCCGCGGGGCTGCCCGAACCCTTCCGCTCCGAACGGCCCCGGGTGCTCCTTCCCGGCCGCCTCACGCTCTTGAAGGGAGGAGCCGTCGCGTTGGCCGCTATCCCTTCCGTCGTGGCCGCGGTCCCCGACGTCGAGTTTGCGTTCACGGGAGGGACCACGAAGCAGATGCTCGAGCTGCTGAGTCCGGGACGGCTCCCCTGGGACCATCTTCGCCTCCTGGGTACGATCGAGTACGAGCAGTTGCCCAGCGTCATCGCCTCCTCCGATGTGATCATGCTCCCGACGTTCTACGACAACTGTCCATTCGCGGTCCTCGAGGGGATGGCGTCGGGGGTGCCGGTCGTCGCCTCTAGCTTCGGAGGCATTCCCGAAGCGATCCACTCCGGAGCCAACGGCCTCCTCGTTCCCACCGGGGACGCCCACGCACTCTCCCAGGCGTTGGTCCGCCTGCTCACGGACGCCCCAGAACGCCGCCGGCTGGGGGCCAACGCGCGGCGGACGATGACCGAGCAGTTCGGTTGGAACACGGTGGTCGACCAGACGATGTCCGTGTACACCGAGGCCCTCGCATCCTGAGGGTGACCCGCCGGACCACCCCGGCGGCTCGGCGGCCCCGGTACCGCGGGAACCTCTCCCGCTCCGCCCACCCAGGGCCTGGATACGAGGTGCGGGGGCGCTCCCTCTGGCCCGGACCGTGGGCGACGGGCTACCGATTACGGAGCGCGAAGGGCCCCACTTCCCGAGCGTACGCGCAGGGAACCCGAGCCGCCTGCCTCTCGGGCCTCCCCAGCCAACGCGAACCCAGCTAGCCTAATGTCTCCGGGGGTCGGTGCTGCTCCTGGTGAGCGTCACCGGCGGTCCCCCGGTCTCGGAGCTCGTCGTGCAGACGAGTCACCGCTTCTCGTGTCCCGCGAGCAAGGTCTGGCCGCTGCTCTGCGATTCGCGAACGGAGGGGCGGACCTCGCTCCTGTTTCTGTTGGGCGTCCCCCAACCTCTCCAGTGCCGTCTACCCGATGGTCATGGCGAAGTGGGAGCCGAGCGGGAGTGTCAGTCCGACCGGGGGACGGTCCACCAACGGATCCTCGAGTGGCTTCCGGAGCAGCGTCTCTCCTTTCGGATGGAAGAGACGACCTTGCCCATCCGAGGGTTCGTCGACGACATGGTGGATACGATCGAGCTCCTCCCGGTCCATGGCGCGCTGCAGGTGACTCGCACCACCTCGATCCGGGTGAGCGGTCAGTTCCGGTTCTTCCGGAGGTGGCTGCTCTACCTGGGGGTAAAGCAGGTTCACCACTACGTCTTCCGCAGCTGGGCGCGGCTGGCGAGTTCCGTCCGTTAGAGCGGCTCGAGGGCCAACGAGTCCCCATCCTGTCGGACCCGATACGCCGGCTCGGGGGTCTGCGCCGGTCCGCGAACCACCGCACCGGACTCCAGGTCGAACACCGACCCGTGGAGGGGACACGCTACGGTGGTCCCCTCGACCCGGCCCCTTTCGAGGGGACCTCCGACGTGGGTGCATCGGGCTCCGATCGCGAAGAGCTTCCCATCCCGGTTGAAGATCGCGACCGGCGTCGTCCCCGCCTGAACCCGGATCGCCTGCCCCGGGGCCGGGGGTTTGACCCCGGGCAGAGGAATGGCGGGGCCCGTCACGTCGACCCACACCGGATAGCCCCTCTTCAACTTGCTCCCCGGCGGGGACGGCCGCTTAAATTCGGGGATCGCTTCGGTCCGCCCGGAGGGTGCTGCGATGCCCGTGACCTCGCTCCGGTTTGAATTCCGACAGCCGTTCCCCGTCCCAGCGAAGGCGGCGTACGCCTGGTGCACCGACTTTCGGTCCACGGATGGGGGGCTCTTCGAGCAGAAGTGGCGGCGCGCGGTCCAACGTCTGTCGGCGGACGCCCTGATCCTGCGGGATACGACCTATCCCGACGGCCGGGTCCGGCTCATCCAGCGACTGGTGCGCCTCAACCCGAAGGAGCTGTCCTGGACCAACACGCACCTCTCGGGGCCGTTCCGCCACTCGCAGTACTGGTATCGGATCGTCCCGGATGGCCCGCGCCGATCCCATCTGGAGTTCACCGGGATGCGGCTGGTGCGAACCCGAAAGGCTCTCCCCCCGGCCGAGAGGGCCCGCCTCACCGAGGAGGAGCGGCGGGGCGACTCGACGCTCTGGCGACGCCGACTCGCTCCCGCTCTCGAGCGCGACGTGGCGTGAGTCGCTCCGGCGGTCCGGCCCGAAGCCGGGGCCGGAGTGGCTCCCCCTCAGGCCGCCGCCGCGGGTACCGCGGCGGCCGGTGCGAGCGCAACGGGTCGGGGTATTCCCAGGGACCGATCGGTCATCTCGATCGAGGACGCCGCATCGGGCGCGAGGCCGAGCATCGCCCGGATCGCGTCGATGGTCTCCGGGACCACGATGGACTCCTGGTGGATCGCCTGGAAAAAGTAGAGCTGCGCTCCCACCAGGTGGATCCCGTGTTCCCAGAGGATGTTCTCCGGAACGTCGGGCCGGCCGTTTAGGACGCGGTCGCGACCGTATTCCATCACTTGCGGTGTCCCGCTCACGCGGTCCCCTTCCCGGAAGAGGTGGAACCGGGGCGACGCACGGAACCGGTCGATGACTTCCCGGATCGAAGCGGGAGGGCGGGAGAGACGTACTTGATTGGAGTGGACATGCATCAGGGTCGTCGAGACGCTCAGGGCCGTCGTCGTGATCGAGAGGCCGGGGATGACCGTCTGCACGTCCGGTCCCTGGTGAGACGGTACCTTGAACGACGGAAGGATTCCATCGATCGGTCCCTTGGCGACCTCCGCGGGGTCGGCGGCCCGCCGGATCAGGGTGGCCTCCCAGTGGTCGACCCCGAAGGCCGGGAGCAGCACGGAGGCGGCTCGGCAGATCGCCGTGGTGTTGCAGGAAACGACCCGCACCTGCTTCTTTCCACGTGCCGCGTCGAAATTTGCGAGCGCCGAGAACGAGATGGTCGCCACGTCCGCCTTCTCGCCGCCCTGGAAGATGCACGGAATCCCGGCGTCCTGGTAGACCTTCGCATTCACCTTTCCGATGCTCTCCGGGGAACAGTCGACGATGACGTCCGACGCGTGGATCAGGTCGGCCAAGTGCCCCGCGACGTCCAGGTCCTCGCTCCGGAACTGTTCCGGGGTCCCGGTCCCGGTGACGAACACCGGGTACCCCTTCGCCCGAGCGGTCCGAATCTCGAAATTTGGACGGATGTCCGCTATTCCGGCCAGCTTCATGTCCGGCTGCCGGACGACCGCATCGGCCACGCGCTTCCCGATAGTCCCATAGCCATTCACTGCCACACGGACGGTCATCGTTCCTGCCTCTTTCCCCTCGGGAGGCCCCCCGTACCAAATAAGTACGTCCAACCCCCGACGGCCCCCTGGCGCCTCCGAGCCAGCGATCGGACGGGGCCATGCTGGATTCCGTCGGGGAGTCGGTTCCCCGTCCGTGCGGGCGGTCGAACTTGATGCGCCGACATGATAATGTACGGTCCGTCCGGTCCCCCACTCGCCCACCCGACGCCGTGACCCCGGTGGTTACGCCGCTGGCCGGCGGCCCACGGGGCAGGTGGCTCGGGGGGAAGAAGGACCTATGGCACGTGGGTCTCGGGCGGGGCGCACGGATGCTTCGGCGACCGGTCGTCGAACGCGATCGGCCCCGGAGGGATCTCGGCCGCGGGCGATAGCGCCGTTCCTCGCACGGACCCACATCGCCTACTTCTCCATGGAGCTGGCGGTCCGGCCCGAGATGCATACTTACTGCGGGGGGCTCGGCCTGCTGGCAGGAGATACGGCCCGAGAGTGCGCGGACCTCGAGCTGCCCGTGGTCTTCGTCACGATGGTCAGCCGACTGGGATACCTCCGACAGGAGATCGGCCCGAACGGCGAGCAGGTCGAGCGCCCGGATCGATGGGACCCGAGGAGTTGGTGCCAGCCGCTTCCCACTCGGGTCGTCGTGGAGATCGAGGGAAGCTCGGTCAAGGTGCGCCCCTGGCTCACCGTCCTCACCGGCTCCACGGGTTTCCGGATCCCGGTGGTTCTCCTCGATACGGACGTGGACGGTAATTCCGCGGGGGACCGGACGCTCACCGACACCCTCTACGGGGGCGACCTCACTTACCAGCTCAAGACCGAGATCGTGCTCGGGCTCGGCGGATTGAGGGTACTGCGGGCGCTGGGGTTCGACCTCCATACGTACCACCTGAACGAGGGGCACGCGGCCCTCCTAACGCTCGACCTCCTCAAAGACGCGCCGAGGCGCGACGGGAAGGCTGCCGCGCGGCGCCCCTCCGACCCCTGGCAAGAGATTCGCCGGCGATGTGTATTCACGACGCACACTCCGGTCAAGGCCGGCCTCCACGAGTATGGCTACGCCCTCTTCGAACGGTTGCTTCCGGGGGAGATCGACCTCACCGAGCTAAAGAAGCTCGCGGGAAAGGCCCGGCTCAACATGACCCTGCTCGGCATGAATCTCTCCGGTTACATCAACGGCGTCTCCCGTCAGCACGCCGACACTGCGCGCCGGATGTTCCCCCGGCATCGCATCCACGCCGTCACGAACGGAGTCCATCTCCCGACGTGGACCCACCCGGCCTTCGCGCAGCTCTTCGACCGGCAGATACCGAGATGGCGGGAGGAACCCGAGGTTCTCCTTCGGTCCCTCCAGTTGCCACAGAGCCAGGTCTGGGACTGCCACCAGGCCGCGAAACGGGAGCTTCTCGAACGCATCCGCCAAGCGAGCAAGGTGAGCCTCGAACCGGATGCCCTGACGCTCGGGTTCACCCGACGCATCGTCCCCTACAAGCGCCCCCTCCTACTGTTCCAGGACCTGGACCGGCTGGTCGGCCTGGCCTCCGGACGCCGACTCCAGGTGGTCCTCGCCGGGAAGGCCCACCCGCGCGACACGGCCGGGCGTCAGGACATCCAGCGCCTGCACGAGCTGATTCGCGAGCTCGACGGGAGGCTCTCCTGCGTCTTCCTGGCCAATTACGATATGGAGTGGGCGAAGGCAATCGTCGCGGGGTGTGACGTCTGGCTCAACACCCCCATCCCCCCCATGGAGGCCTCTGGGACCAGCGGGATCAAGGCGGCCCTCAATGGGCAGCTCAACCTGAGCATCCTGGATGGGTGGTGGGCCGAGGGATGTGTGGAAGACGTCAACGGCTGGTCCATCCCCCACACCGACGGGGCGGACACCGATCGACGGGACGCGGCCGCGCTCTACGACCGGTTGGAGCACGTCGTGGTACCGTGCTTCTACAACGAGACGGAGCGATGGCGCTCGATGATGAAGCAGGCAATCGCCCACGCGGGCTCGTACTTCAGCACCCAGCGCATGGTCCGGCAGTACGCCACGGAGGCGTACGCCCACTAGGCCGCCGTATCGGTCGCAACCGGAGCCTAGCCCATGGTCGGGCTCCGAGAGGGCGGACCTCGAGAAGAAGGGGGGAGAGGCGGGGCTCCGTTAGCCCTCCGCAGGCCGTGGGGCCAAGGACCGTTCCCCCACACGGTCCGAACGGGTCCGGCGGACGGGGTACCCGTCGAGGGTTGTGGTCCCTCGAGCCCCGCCGGCGCGCGAGCGACCGAGTCAGCCGCCCGGGTCCCTCGAGACGTTCTGTCCGAGGGACACCACATCGTGACCAACGTGGTTCTCCGCCTCGGCCGCGTCGCTAGCCGAGAACTGCGTCCCGCAGGTGTTGCACTGCATCGTGGCGCCACTTGACCCGGACATCAGGGGACGATGGGCTGCCACTAGATAAATTCCCCAGGGTGAGGTCCGCATGACGTACGGCCGGATCGGGGGTGGCTAGGCCCCCCTGCACGCGACGCGCCGACTGCCGGCGCTACGGGGCAGGGAGAGTCACGTCGCGGGAGGGTGCGCGTCCTCGGTCCAGGGCGAGGCACTGACCACCGCACGGGTCGGGAGCGGGAGGACCGGCCCCGAGCCGGTTCCCGAGGGCGAGGCCCCCGGAACCGCGGGTCCAGCCGAGCTCATCGGTACCTCCGGAGAGACCGGTTCGACCTGCAAGGACCTGGGCTTGACCCGGACCTGGATGGTTTCTGCCTTCGGAGTGACCAGATTCCATCCGGCCTTGAGGATCGATGCCCCCACCAGGTACTCGATCATGAGGAACATGAACGTCACGAGGAAGATCCCGTTGAAGGTACCGCTGACGTTGGCCCCACTCCCGGCCGGTCCGCCGCCCCCGAGGTTGAAGATGTCGTAGGTCCCCGAGGGGGGATGCTGAATGAACGTGTAGGCTTGGTAGAATCCGAAGAGCAGCAGCGCCAGCCCGATCGTCACCAGCGCCGTTCCCAGTCTCTTCTCGTACGCTCGCTCCATCGAGAGAAAATACCGTGGGCCCTACCCGATAAAGCTCACGTCCGTCGGACGTGAGCTGCAGCCACCGATGCGTATTTATACGTATTCATGCGAGTTTGCCGAACGGCTCCCGACCGCAGGAGGGCCGCGGGACCCCTCGCGCCGAACGACGAGGTGACCCCGCCGGGGGCGAGGTCACCCCTCGGGGGTGTCGTCGCCTCGGGGGAGAAGCTCCTCCGACGGGTGGGGATGGACGAGGCCCCCTCGCGGAGCCGCCCGCATCGCACTCGACCCCGGGAACGAGTCCGGGACGAGTGAAGCGAGCCCCGGGGGCTCCTCCTTCTTCGACATCTCGAACGCGACCGGGCGACCGTTCCGCTCGCTCTTGCCCCGGGGGAGTGGAGAGGTGGCGGTCGGAAACCCGCCCGACGCCTCTCGGGTCCGGGGCGAGTCCGACCACTTCGAACCTCGGGTGGGTCCAGGGGGTGGAGCCGATGGAGAACCGGTCGTCGCGAGTTCCTATAGCCCAGCCTCCCCTCGCACCCATCGGGGGCGAACGTGGACGCTTGGGAGCGGGACCGGCGGGAGCACGAGCGACTCATGAAGCTGCGCGAGCGTCTGAGGTTTCGGGTCTTCGCGGCGGTGCGTGAGGCGGCCTTCCAGACCGAGCTCTTCCGGTCGCATCCCGAGTTCTACGAGCCCGACATCTTCGTCAACGTCTACGCCCACTGGGTCGACGCCCACACCGCGCTGAACGAGGGACAAGTCCACCTCCTGCCGCTACGCGGCCGAGCCGGCGACCTAAGCCGGTACGTAGATCAGCTCCGCGCGGGCATCGAGCAGCGTGCGCCCGCCCTGCAGTTAGAGTTCACTGCGGACCCGGCCCGGTTCGGCGGTTCCCAGGCCGTGATGCTCGCCGACGTGCCGATCGGATATCGTGCGGTGTTCCTCCGGCACGATCGCGAGTGATCCGGAGCATCGACCTCCTCGGTACGAATCGTGGGCCGTCGATCGTGCGTGGGCCGCTCCCGCGGGACACGGAACCCCCGAGGTCAGGGAGTACGGTAGATGGAGGACCCGACCACCGACCTCCGGTCCGGGCTCCGGATCAGGAGGAACCCGACAAAGAGGACGAGCGCGCCCGCGAAGCTGAGGTACCAGCCCAGCGACGGACCCCAGGAGGCTGCCACCGCTTCACCCGAGCTCAGCGCCTCGCCGCACGACGAGCCGCTGCAAGAACCAAAGAAGCTCGTCCGGGGCGACGGACCACCCGTCGCATTCCCCGAGGCCGGGCTCGACCCCTGGGAAGTGAGGAGGGAGGGCTGCCCCAGAGCCACCATGGTGGGCGCAATGACCACGAGAGCCACGGCAAGGACGGCCAGCCCTTCCGACCATCGGGAGGGCCGACCCTTGTGAGTGAACGTCAGGATGGCCGAGGTGGCCGCAGCGGCCAGCCCCCCGAGAAGGAGGCCGGCAACGACCGTGTACATGGCCCCGAGGCTCGTCACCCCGCTCTGGGAGTAGGGACCGGAGAATGTCGAGTTGAGACAGTACCGCGAGCCGGAGCATGTGATCGTGAACGAGACGTCGTTGAGGGGGTAGAGGACCTCGTGCCCGTTCTCCGTTAACTGCGTCCCATTGACCGAGTCGGTCGCGGTGGCGGACACCGCGTACCACCCCAGGAAGAGCGAGCCGATCAGGAGGACTACCCCCACCAGGAGCAGCAGCCCCCCGACTCGGCGCCGAGCCCCGAGAGAGGTCCCTGCGTCGCGCTTCCTCGCCCGGCCCCGATCAACCGAGCGTCCGGTCAGACCGTATACGCCCAGGGTCTCGCTTCGAGCTCCGGCAGCCACCGACGCTTGCCGGCCCTCGGGAATGAACGGCTCCCGACCGGTGCTGAGAGGCACGCCGCATTGCCAGCAGAACGCTCCCGTCGTGTCGACCGCCCCCCCGCAGTTCGAGCAGACCGGTATGGGTTGGGGCTCGGAGGGGGCCGTTCCCCCCGAGGAGGCCCCGTAGGTCGGCTCCACGCCCGCGGAGCTCCGCGCCGATTGGGATGCCCCCTCCGGCACGAGGTAAGGCCCTGCGGCCGGGGACTTCGTGCCCGGTTCAAAGGAGGCGCCACACTTCCAACACGAGTCGGTGGCGGCGTCTACGACCGCACCGCAGTTCTCGCAGACCGGAGTCGCTGGGGCGGAAGTATCCAGGCGGGATCCACAATGCGTGCAGTAGCTCCAAGCGGGGTGCACGACGGCCTTGCATCGGGGGCAAAGGAGGGCGTCCCCGGACATTCGGTTCTGGCAGAACAGTCGGGTCCTTCCGGGTGATAAACTCTCGGCGGGACCGTCGTCCGATCGCGCGCGGTGGTCTGCGAGCCACGGGCTGGCAGCCGAGTTCCGGTTTCGGGCTCCCGTCGGGCCGCTGCCAACATGCCCGCTCTCGATCCGGGGGCAGGTCCAGCGGCGCCCGCTCGGGCGGGAAGGGTCCGAGGAGAAGCCCCTTAGCTTCGCCGTGCTCTCCCTCCTCGCCGATCGGGGCACGCGCAATGACCCTGGGAGAGACTCTGGTCGAAGTCTGGAGACAGGCCCTGGTGAACGGTGCGCTCGAGGTGGCGCTCGAGGGTCGCGTCTACCAGGTAGGCCGGACGCGGAGTTCGGGCCTCCGGATGATCTCCTTCCCGTATCGGACGTACCTCATTGAGGGGATCGAGCAGAATCCTCAAACGAAGTCGACGTGGGCAAAGCGCGCCGCGGAGGGACAGCGGATTATGCAGTTCAAGTGCCACGAGCGCTACGTCGGGAACGTGTGCGAGGGGACGCTGATGCGCTACCCCGCGTGGAAGAGCCAGGGATTGCCGGAGTAGGGCTCCCGGGCGTCGTGAGCGAACCGGGACGGCGACTCCTTGACATCCACGCTCGCTCGCCTCCGACAGGTGATCTCGCGGGTGCCTCGGGGAAGGGTGATCACCTACGGCGGCGTCGCGGCGGCGGCGGGGTTTCCCGGGGCGGCGCGGCTGACGGTCCGAGCCTTGCAGGGGACCGAGCGACTACCGTGGCACCGCGTGGTGGGAGCGGGGGGTCGGATCGCTCTTTCCGGGGAGGATGGACGCGAGCAGCGACTCCGTCTGGAGATCGAGGGGGTCACCTTCCGAGGCGCTCGCGTCCGGATGGAGCGGCATGCCTGGGCCCCCCGCGTACGGGCGACGAGCCACTCCCGGCGACTCGCCTCTCGTAGGTAACCGCGCTCCCCGGCCGCCCGACCGACACATTCAAGTCACGAACCCGCGCCTAGCATCCACGGCCCCGGTCGAGAACATGAGTTCGAGTGGAACGTTGCCTCCCGTGGAGTCCGTCCCCCCGCCGCCCCCACCCATCCAGCCCTACGTCCTGAAGCCGCCCCGTCCGAAGATGAGCGCCCGGGCGACTCGCCTGACCGCCTCCACCCTCTTGCTGATCGCGTCGATCGTGCTCGCGGTCTCGATGGCCGTCTCCTGGTGGGGCGCGTCGACCACCGGCGCGGGCGCTTCCCTGGAGGTCGGGTTCCTGCCGGGCTCTTCCTACTTCTTCAGCAGCAGCGCCGGGGGCGGGACGTCGGGGACGCAGCTCTACACCAACGCCGGGCTCGTCCACGTCGGACATCTCTACGAGGCGGTGCTCGGCGTCCTCGTGCTGGCCACCCTGGCGGGCTTCGCCGCGGTGGTCCTCGGTTACCTCGGCGCCGTGGGGTCGTTCCGGTCGCGAGTGTTCCTGCGAGTCACCCTGATTCTGACGGTCATCTCGGCCGGGAGCGCCATCCTGCTGCCCGCCCTCGTCGCCGGAGCACAACCGTCATCGTTCACGGCCGACGGCACGACGTTCGGGGGAATGGCCGGAGCCGGCTGTGGCACCGGCACGACGCCCTGCAATTCCTTCTGGGGGTCGGTCACCGCGGGCGGAACGACCGTCAGCTGGGGGGCGGACGTCGGCTGGTACCTGTCGGTGGCGGCGGCAGTCCTTCTCGTGCTGGCGTTGGTAGAGCTCCTGCTGACCCGAAAGGCCCCGTACACGCAGGCCGAGGTCGGGGGCGTCCCCGGGTCGACCTCCCCGGCAGCCGGGGGGTCCGGACCGGCCGCTTCGGCCCCGGCCGCCGCCCCGGGGGCGTCCGCGGCGGCGGCTCCCCCGCAGGGCGCGGGTGCGTATTGCCCCCGTTGCGGCAACCCCATGACATGGGTTCCCCAATACTCTCGGTACTACTGCCTGACCGAACGGACGTACGTCTAGGCCGCCCCAACCCAACCACCGTCCGGGGCTCGCTCGCGCGCCCCGGAGTGGACGGCGATGTCAGGCGCTGGAGCGGGACCTTGTGCCGTGCGCGCGCGACCCCGGGAGGAGCCGACTCTGGGAGGCGAGGGACTCGAGGTGGCTGTCGAACCACTCCGGGTAGTCGATGATCCGGATCATGACGTAGGACTCGACGTGCTCTACCCCGTCGAGGGAGCCGACGAGTTGCTCGAGCTCCTCTAGGCTGGCTATCGAGGGCAGCGTCACGAAGAAGACCATGTCTTGGGGCGAGATGTCGGGCCCCACTCCGGTGGTCGTAAAGTCCAGCGTCAGCGGGAAGCGCGACCGCAGGGTTCGCGAGATGACGTCCCTCCCCACCCCCGCGCGAGCGTGAAGGTTCAGCGAGACCACCGGCTGGGTGAGCGCCGTGAAGTCGAAGATCGGGACGAACCAGATGGCCCACTCCTCCACGAGCTCCGCATACTTTCGAGTCATGGTCCGGGTGGAGACTCCCACCCGGCGCGCGATGTCGTGGAGGGTGGCCGTCGGCTTCTCCCGCAGCGCCCGGACGACCCGGATCTCGAGGGGAGTGAGGGGGCGCGTCGGCTCGGGAATGTACCACGGGGTGGGCGGTTCCACCTCCGTCACGCCGACCAGCCCTCGCAGGAGAGCGACCCGTCGCTTCAGCGAGGCCGGGTCGGGGGCCACCACGGCCACCGAGACCCACTCCCCGAGGAAATCCATGGCCGAGATGACGCCGTCGACGAGGCCCAAGCGACGGAAGAGGTCGCTCTTCGAGCGATGGTGGTCGACCCGCAGGGAGACCCAGGCGCCGTGCCACCCGAGGAGCGAGGGGTTCAGCCAGACGGCGTACTTCTGAAGGAAGCCGCTCTCCTTCCACCACTTCATCCGCGCGGCGACCCGTGCCCGACCGATCTTCAGGGACTGCGCGACCCGGGTGACGTTGAGCCGGGGGTCGATCCCGGCCAGGTTGACCGCGCCGTTCCGGTACATCTCCCGGAGCATCGCGATGTCGAGCTCCCCGGGGACGAACGCCGTCGCGGGCACGCGGGGGACCAGAAGCGGTGGCCCGCTTGAGACTTCCGACTTTTGTTGGCCACCGATCAGAATCGGACAGCCGACCGGCCGCGTGGCGCCCTCCGGAGCTCGTCCGGTACAGGGGATTGACCTCGCCCGGGCGGTATCCAGGGACGATGACCGCCGACGCCGACCTCTCCGCCCGCGTGACCTCCACGGAGATTTCCGACCATGCTGCGGCCCGTCGGGGAGCGATCATCCTGATCCTCCTTGCCTCGGCGGCGCTGATGGTGAACTACGTCGAGACGATGCTCGTCCCGGCCCTGCCGACCCTGGTCGCGTTCTTCGATGGCGTCCCGTACACGACCATCGCCTGGGTCGTGTCCGCCTACCTGCTCGTCGGGGTCTCGACCACCCCGGTGTTCGCCAAGCTGGGCGACATCTACGGCAAGAAGCGGATGATCGTCGTCGTCCTCTCGATCTACGCCGCGGCCGTGGCCGTGTCGGGCTTCACTCCTCAGATCGCCTCGCTGCTCGGGGTCGACCGGTCCCAGGCCGTCTACCTGCTGATCGGCGTCCGTGGGATTCAGGGGATCGGCCTCGCGCTGTTCCCCCTCGCCTTCGCGATGGTCGGGGAGGAGCTCCCGCCGGCCAAGGTCGGCCAGGCGCAGGGGCTCATCGCGGCGATGTTCGCGATCGGAGCCGCCCTCGGGTTGTTCGTGGGGGCCTGGCTTATCCAGAACGACGGCTGGCAGTTCGCCTACCACACGGTGATCCCCATCGCGGCCGCGATCCTGGTCCTGGCCGTCTGGGCCCTTCCCGAGTCGCGGCACCGGCTGCAGGTCCGCCTCGATATCCCCGGCGCCGCCCTCTTGGGCGGGTCGCTTGCGTCCTTCCTGCTCGCCCTCTCCCAAGGACCGTCGTGGGGATGGACGCAGGCGGCGGCGGTCCACCTAGGAGTCGTGCCGCTGGGAGTCCCCGAGCTCTTCGGGCTCTCCGCCCTCCTCGCGGCCCTCTTCTACTGGCAGGAACGGACCACCGCGGACCCGATGATCTACCTGGAGCGGTTCCGCGAGCGGAACCTGGCGGTCAGCTACGTGGCCATCCTGCTCGTGGGGGTGGCCCTGTTCCTCGGGTTCGTCGGGATCACGATCATCGTCGAGACCCCGATCGTCGGGCTCGGGCGCTCCGTGTTCCAGTTCGGGGTGCTGAGCCTCCCGACGACGATGTCGATGCTCATCGCCGCACCGTTCGTGGGCCGCGGGATCACCCGCTTTGGCCCGAAGCCGATGGTCCTCCTCGGCTCGCTCCTCTCCACCACGGGGTTCCTGCTCATGCTGGTGTTCAACCGGAACTACACGGAGTTGCTCCTCGCTCCCATCCCGACGTTCGTGGGGCTCGTGATGATGATCATCTCGATCACGAACGTCGTGGTGCTGACCTCCCGGCGGGGAGAGACGGGCATCCAGACCGGCATGTCCGAGATGTTCCAGGACCTCGGAGCGAGCATCGGGCCGGTGCTGGTCGCGACCGTCCTGGCGACGTTCACCGGGACCTTCTACATCTCCTCCGGCGTGACGGCCGCGAGCTCCCCCGGCGCGGCCTCGGTGCCGATCGTCCTGCCCACCCTGGCCGCGTTCCAGTGGTTGTTCGCGCTCGGAGCAGTCCTCACGGTCGTGTGCGGGATCCTGGCGGCCTTCCTCCGCAACTACACCTTCGCCCCGACGGGGGAGCGCACCGAGACCCCGGCTTCGGCCCCCGTCCCCACCCCCGGCTCCTCCGGGGAGTAAGCGACCTCCCCCGGTCCGCCCGCCCCCGCGGGGAGGAGCCGCCACCCGGGGCCCGGCGGAGGCTCGGTGCGGGGAGACCCGCCCCCCCGGACCGATTTAAGGCGGGGGAGGCGTCCGGACGAGGGCATGTCGGAACCGGCATCCTTCCCCCCCGACTTCTTCCGATTTCTCCGCGACCTGAAGAACCAGAACAACCGGGAGTGGTTCGCGGAGCACAAGACCCGGTACGAGCGCGCTGTCCTAGGACCGGCCGTTCGTTTCGTGGCCGAGCTGGGGCCCAAGCTGGCGGAGATCAGCCCGAGGCTCGTTTGGGATGCGCGACCGTTCGGCGGGTCGGTGTCCCGGATCTACCGCGATACTCGCTTCTCCAAGGACAAGAGCCCGTACCAGACCGCGGTCGGGATCCACTTTTCTTCCGAGTCCTCGGGGGCCTCGGAGGGACACCTTCCGGGATTCTTTCTCCATCTCGCTCCCGGAGATAGCACCGTATACTCCGGCATCTGGCATCCGCGGCCCCCCGCCCTGAAGCAGATCCGGGACGCGATCGTGAAGAGTCCGTCGTCCTGGGGACGGATCCGAAAGCGCCTCGAGATCGAGGGGGAGTCGTACGCCCGGGTGCCGGCGGGGTATGACCCCGGCCACCGGTTCGCGACGGACCTCAAGCGGAAGGATTTCTTCGCCTCCCTCTCCTTCCGGGACGCCGAGGTGACGTCGCCGAAGTTCCCGGCGACCTTCCTGGCGGCGGCCCGGAAGCTCGACCCGCTGAACAGGTTCGTCGCCGACGCCATCCGCATCCCCTGGTAACGGTGGCCGCGGGGACCGAGGCGCTCGCCATGGCCCACGGAGCGGGCCTCGCGTGCGGCCTAGTCCTTGAGCACGGCCGCGAAGGAGTACTTGGCGGCCTCGGCGTGGGACATGAGATGGTCCGTGATGTCCGTCGTCTTGAGCGTCTGGAACCCGCACACGAGGCACCGATAGAGCACCAGCTCGGTGGGGCGACCGCCGACATTTCCCGTCATCGAGGACCCTGCCATGCCCACCGGGAACATGGGTTAGTCGAAATAGGTTTCCGTGCACGAGAGGTTCGGGAGACCGATGACCGGGAGCACCGCGAGATTCTCGCACTTCGTGGTGCTCATGTTCGAGAATCGGTCCTTCGACAACCTGCTGGGCTACCTCTACGCGCCCGGAGAGGTCGCCTCCTTCGAGGGAGTGGTCGGCCGGAACCTCTCCAACCCCGTCCCCCCCGAGGTAGCCGGGGGAACCTCCGAGACCGTACCGGTCCACCCCGCGAGCGGGATGGACACCCCGGACCCGAATCCGGGGGAGGAACTCCCCCATGTGAACACCCAGTTGTTCGGCGTGGTCTCCCCCCCGTCGAATCGCTTCCGCAAGATCGACGAGATGCAGGCGCCGTACAACCGCCCCGCCGACCCGGGGTCGGCGCCGAACATGTCCGGGTTCGTCGCGGACTACGTGAGCGAGTTCCGGCTCGAGATGGGCCGGCTACCGTCCTATCACGAGTGCGCCGAGGTCATGGGTTGCTACACGCCGGCTCAACTGCCGGTGCTGAGCGCGCTCGCCAAGGGGTTTGCCTGCTTCGACCACTGGTTTTCCGAGGTCCCCACCGAAACCTACCCGAACCGGTCCTTCGTGCACGCCGCCTCGTCCTCGGGGTACGTCCTCAACCATCCTCCCGGGAAGTTCGAGGCGGAGAACGACGCCCCGACCATCTTCGAGAGGTTGGAGAGCGCCCAGCGCTCCTGGAAGGTCTACATCGACCCGGCCCAGCTGGTCCCCGCCACCGCGCTGATCCACGCTCGACGGCTGGCGCCGTACTTTGCCACCCGCTTCTCTACGATCTTCGACTTTTACGACGACGCTCGGATCGGAAGGCTCCCCGACTATGCGTTCATCGAGCCGAACATGTTCGTCCCGCACTCGGACATGCATCCCCCCGGGGTGGCCCGGCTGCGCCAGCTGCTTCACGCCCCGGCGCCGGAAGCGATGGCGCGCGGCGAGCACCTGCTGGCGCGCGTCTACGACGCGGTCCGCCTCTCTTCGTCCACCGAGGGCTCGAATTACGCCAACACCCTCCTCCTGGTCACCTTCGACGAGCACGGGGGAACGTTCGACCACGTACCCCCTCCGGCAGTTCCCGCCCCGGCCGGGCTCGCCCGAGAGGAGCTCGGGTTTAGTTTCGACCGCTCCGGCCTCCGGGT
>JASHTC010000150.1 GCA_030040755.1 Thermoplasmata archaeon
GTCGGGCACACGGCCCTCCACCTCCTCCGCCATGTCCAGCCCGCGGGCCACGCCGGGGACCATCCGTGGCCCCCGATCCGCGGACGAGGGGCTCGATGAGATGGGCAACCCAACGGAGGGAGCGCCGGTGGTCTCCCTCCCTCGGCCGGTCGACCGCCGGCTCCGTCTCGGGCCGTTCGCGAGCGCGCGCGATGCGATCAAGTTCGTCTGCTACGCCGCGACCGGCGCCCTCCTCGCCCCGTTCGTCACCCCGTATGCCTGGCTCCCGATCCTGGCGGCCGGGTTCCTCGTCACGGTCTGGCGTCCCGAGGGAGAGGCGTGGGACGAACGCGCGGCCCGCTGGGTGCAGTGGCGGATCCGCCGGCTCGCGCGGGGGGAGCCGGTGAGCGAACCGTCCCTGCCCACGAGCCGGGGCACCTTCCTTCGGCTCGCGGCGGGGCGGTACGTGACCATCCTCCGAATCGGGGGAACTCCGCTGGCCTACCGCCCGCCGGCCGAGCTGGAGCGGGTGTTCCGAGCCTACGCCGAGGCGCTCCGGTCCTCGGAAGGTACTCTCTTCCTCCACGCGGGGAGCGTTCCCCTCTCTCCGACGCCTCTGGTCCCGGGAGCACTCCCCCGCGATACCGCCGAGGGTCCGGCGCGGGACGGGTACCGGGAGCTCGTGTCGGTGCTCTGCCGTCGACGGCTCGTACGGCGGGTCGACCTGGCCCTGTCGACCGTCACGACCGAGCCGGAGGCACCGGCCCGGCTGGACCGGGCGACCCGGGCGCTGGCCGCTCGGCTCGCGGCCGCGGGACTCCGCCCCACCCGGCTCGAGGCCCGGGCGCTCTCCGAGGCGGGACGACGGTTCGGGTGGCGCCCGGGGAGGGTCGACCGGTGAACCGGGCTCTCCTCAGCGCGCCGTTCCTCGACTTCGAGGCGGTCGGAGTCGCGGTCGGCGCCGCGCTCGTCAGCGGGGTCCTCTCGCTCATCGGGCCGTACCTCGCTTCGCTCACGGGAGCGCTCGCCGCCTTGGCCTTCGCCGGCTGGGTGGCGGCCCGGACGAGCCCGGGCGCATCGCCCCGCCCCCTCCGCGGAGGGGGGGCGGCGCTGGTGCTCAGCGGGCTGGTCGTGGGGACCTACCTGTTCCTGGCACCTCCCGCTTCTCTCGTTCGGTTCCGGGCGCTCCCGCTCGCGGGCGCCCTCGTACCTCTGTGGTGGACGACCCCGCGGAGCCCGGGATGACGACGTCCGGGGACCTCCTCGCCGCCGAGGGACCCCGCGTCCTCCGGACCGGCCGGGTATACCGGGCCCCCCTCCTGATCCGGGAGCTCCCGGAGGAAGTCCCGTTCGGGTTCTTGGGCCGGGTGCTCCCGACGACCGACACGATCGACCTGAACTTGGAGCTGCATCGGATCCCGCCGAGCCGGGCGCTCGAGATCCTCGAACGTGCCCGGAGCGTGACCGAGGCCGAGCTCGCCTCGTCCGGTGCGGCGGGGGAGACCTCCCGGCTCGAGGTAGAACGGGAGTCGAGCGGCGCGCTCGGGCGGGCGCTCGCCCGGGGGAGCCAGGAGCTGTGGCGCGTGGGGGCGTGCTTCGTCGCCGTGGGCCCCTCCCGCGTGCGGGCCGAGGCCCTTCGAGCGCGGCTGGCCGAGCGGCTCTCCGCGCTCCGCTTCCGGACCCGGATCCCTCGGTACGGAGTGGGGCTGACGCTCCGACCGCCGGAGCCGGCGGGAGTCGAACCCCGGCCGCCCGGGTTCTGGCACACGCTCCCTTCGGACGCCGTCGCGGCCCTGTTCCCGTTCGGGGACGAGACCGTGGCCGAGCCCGGCGGGATCCTCGTCGGTCTCGCCCTCGCGGACGCCAGCCCGGTCTTCCTGGACCGGTGGACCCACGCGAGCCACTCCTGGGGGATCTTCGGGACGACCGGCTCGGGCAAGTCGTTCGCCGCGGCGCTCTTCGTCCTTCGCACCCGATGGATGCGCCCCGACGTGGACGTGGTCCTCCTCGACCCCCTGGGGGAGTTCTCGGACCTGGTCCGCACCCTGGGGGGGACGGTGGTGCGCCTCGCCGACCCCGCGGCGGGACGGCTGAACCCGCTCGACCCCGCGACCACGGGGAACGACCGGCGGGAGAAGGCCGCTCGGGTGGTGACGATGCTCCGGGCCCTGTTCCCGAGCCTGACGGACGACGAGGCGGCGGTCCTGGATGCGGCGGTGATGCGACTGTACGGGCGGTCTCCCGGAGTTCCCACGTTCGATGACCTGGCGCGGGAGGTCGAGCTCGGGGCGCCGGCCGAGGGACGGTTCCGGACCCTCCTCGAGGTCTTCCGCACCGGGTCGCTCCGGGCGCTCAACGGTCCCACCACGGTACGGCTGGGGGCGACTCCCGTCACGTTCGACCTCTCGGGAGTTCCCGACGACCAGCGCGCCTTCCACCTGGTGTACGTCCTCGACTGGGCGTACGGCCGGATGCGCAGCCGGACCGGACCCAAGCTCCTCGTGGTGGACGAGGCGCACCTGTTGGCCCATCACCCCCCGACGGCCGAGTTCTTGGACCGGGTCGTACGCCATGTCCGGCACTTTGACGCCGGCCTCCTCCTGCTCTCCCAGAGTCCGGAGGATTTCCTTCAGCTCCCGAGCGGGCGCTCGACCCTTCGGAACCTGTACGCCACGGTCCTCCTGCGCCTGCCCGAGGTCTCCCCCGCCGCGCGGGAGTTCTTCGGTCTGACGGGGGCCGAGGCGGAGTGGCTGCCTCAGGCGCGCCTGCCCCGCCCCACCGGCTACTCGGAATCGCTCTGGCGGGTGGGGGACCTCCACCTTCCCCTCGCGATCGTCGCCTCGACCCCGGAGTACCAGCTCCTGTCGGAGGCGCTCGGCGCCGGCCCGCCGCCCCGCGGCGGTGCGGGTCGAGAGGATGGTTTATGAGGGCAGGGTCCCCGGGGAGTCTCGTGGCCGAGCCAGCAACGGCCGAGGCTCCTCCCCGACGCCGGTCGAGCTGGAACCTGCGGACGATCGTCGAGGACGTGGCGGGCCGCCCGATCGAGGAGCTGCAGGACCCCGACCGGCCCCCGCATCCGTACCTCAAGGGCCGGGTCGCCGCCCCCGCGCCCCGAGCACCGGCCGAGTCGGACGAGGGGTACGACCCGATCGAACACGTGCATCCCCCGTTCGTCGGGGCGGCGGGCCGGGCCTACCACGGTCCGGAGCACGAGCACGACGCCGAGACGCTCGAGCGCCACCGTGCCGGGGTCGGGGTTCGGGGCGCAGGACCGAGCCGCCGGCCCGAGCGCCTCTACCTCCACTACCTCCTCCTCCATCTTGACCGGCTCAACGACACGTCGCTCCAGTACCTGCGCGCGGCGCTGGAGGAGGAGATCGGGCGCCGCAAGCCACCCCCGCCCCGTCCCGCCCCGCCCCCCTCGCTCCCGGTCCCCGAACTGACCGGGCCCTAGGGCCCCCTATCCCCGGCGCCGCTGACGCACCTCGCGGGCGAGGGCCCGGTAGACGGAGGGGTCCCACTCCACCCCGACCGCATCCCGGCCGGCGCCCGCGGCGGCCCAAAGGGTCGTCCCGGTCCCGGCAAACGGGTCGAGCACGGTGTCCCCGACCACCGAGAACATCCGGACGAGACGGTCCGGGATCTCCGGTGGGAAGGCTCCGCTCCGACTCCCCGGCCGGCCCTGACGGACCCCCCGGATGTCGGCCCACAGCTGACTGAACCATCGGTCGCGCTCGGCCCGGGAGAACCGGCTATCGTACCGGGGCCGGTCGTGCGGGGCGAACCGACGGAGCCCCCCCTTCCGGAACAGGAGGATGAACTCGCAGTCGAGGGTGACGTAGGCGTTCGGGGGGAGGAATCCCGACCCGAGGAACGCGTTCGGCTTGTTCGTGGGCTTCTTCCAGAGCAGGTAGGGGAGCGGGTCGAACCCGAGGCGGACCGCCGCGCTCAGGGTCTCGGCGTGGTTCGGCCACAGGCGGAACCGACCCCCCTCGGTCCGGAGCGCATCCCCGATCACCACCGCGAGGATCCCCCCCGGGAGGAGCAGCCGGTGGCACTCCTCCCAGGCCGCCCCGAGCACCCGGAGCATCGCGGGATAGTCTCGGGCTCCCAGCGACCGGAACAGCTCGTCCCACTGGGGGATCATCGGGTACGGCGGCGAGGTCACGACGAGGGCGACCGACTCGTCCGGGAGCTCGGGGATTCGACGCGCATCGCCCGAGAATACCCGGACCCGTCCCGTCCGTCGCGGCGCCACCGGCGGGGGGAGCCGGGAGAGCGTTAATAGCCGCCGCCTCTCGCAACGCCGATGCGCCTCGACCGGCCCGTCCTCCAGGTCGCGCTCGACTTCGAGAACCTCTCCCGGGCGCTGCAGGCCGCCCGCGAGGCCGTCGAAGGGGGAGCCGACTGGGTCGAGGCGGGGACCCCCCTCATCAAGAGCGAGGGGCTGGACGCGGTCCGCGAGCTCAAGAAAGCGTTCCCGAGCCATCGGATCGTCGCCGACATGAAGGTCATGGACACGGGCGCCTTCGAGGTGGAGATCGCCGCGAAGGCGGGCGCCGACCTCGTGACGGTGCTCGGTGCCGCCGACGACGACACGATCGCCGATGCCGTACGGGGAGGCGAGCTGTACGGGGCGGAGGTGGTGGTCGACCTCCTGGGGGTCGCCGACCCGGTCGCCCGGGCCAAGCGCTCGGCCGAGCTGGGCGCCGCCGCCGTCTGCTGGCACGTCGGGATCGACATGCAGATGGCCGGCAAGACCCCATTCGCGGTGCTCGACGCGCTCGCGAAGGGCTCCCCCATCCCGGTGGCCGTGGCCGGCGGGCTCACCAGCGAGTCGGTCGCGGCGGCCGCCCGGGCCGGGGCGCAGATCCTGATCGTGGGCGGGGCGATCACGAAGTCCCCGAACATCACCGAGGCCACCCGGAGGATCCAGGAGGCGATCGCGACCCAGAAGGAGGTCGCGACCGAGCTGTTCCGACGGTACTCGGGCGAGGACCTCCGCGCCGCGTTCCTCCAGGTCTCGAGCCCGAACATCACGGACGCGATGCAACGCCAAGGGGCCCTCCACGGGCTCCACCCGCACCTTGCGACCGCGAACGTTCGCATGGCGGGCCCCGCCGTCACGGTCGTGACCCGGGACGGGGACTGGGCAAAGCCCGTGGAAGCGATCGACCGGGCCGGCCCGGGCGACGTCATCGTCATCGACGCCGGCGGGGGGACCACGGCGATCTGGGGGGAGCTGGCGAGCTGGTCCGCCCACGGCC
>JASHTC010000151.1 GCA_030040755.1 Thermoplasmata archaeon
GCTCCGCATCTTTGAGCGGGTCTTCCTCCTCGAGCGGGACTGGATGACCCGGATCACGATGCTGATGCTGATCGCCGGTCTCTTCTGGGGGGCGGTCGGAGGGTTCGACGCCTTCGGCTTCCAGTCCCAGGTCCTCGCCTACACCAGCGGGCAGGCGCTCCACCTGTCCAACATGGAGATCTACTCCTCGCTGACCCTCCACGGCATCCGAGAGCTGTTCGGGCTGACGCAGCAGGTCGAGATGGCGATCTTCGGCGTGCTGGCGATCAACGCGCTGGGGATCGTCCCCCGCCACAAGTGGACCCTCTACCTGTCGGTCGGGCTCCTCAACGCCTCGATGCTCCTGTTCGAAGGTCCGGTCTACCTGGCCCCGTTCAACGACAACTACTTCCCCGCGATCGGCTGGTATTTCCTGTCCCCGCTCGGGGTCCGCGGCGAGAGCGCCTACGTCGTGAGCCCGCTCTGGTTCCTCGGCTGGGTCGCGCTGTCCGCGTCGGTGCTGATCTGGACGGCCTGGATGGTCGTCCACCTCCAGGCCTGGCGGCTCAGCCGGGTCGGGGCGGCCTGGCAAAGGTTCCCGGTCTTCATGTGGTTCGTCGTCGGCGGGCTCGTGCTGATGCCGATCACCTACGTCCCTCTGCTCATCTCGACCCTCTGGGACATCGGCACCGCCTACGGGGGGTGGGCGATTTCCCCCCTCGTCAACCAAGTGATCTTCTGGATGTTCGGCCACTCGATCGTCTACGTACTGTTCCTGCTCCCGCTGGTCGTGCTGTACTTCCTCATCCCAATCCTCGCCCGGCGGCCCGTCTACAGTTACCGGTTCGCGGTCGCCTCCGGCATCCTCTTCGTGATCTTGACCCCCCTGCTCGGGATCCACCATCTCTACCTCACGCCGCTCCCGGCGCTGAGCGTCTGGCTCACGATGGCGCTCTCCTTCGCCATCATCATCCCTTCCGCCATCACGGTCTTCTCCCTCTGGATGACGCTGAAGGGGGTCCCCGCGCATCAGTGGGAGTGGAACGCGGTCTCGCTGTTCGCGCTCCTCAGCCTGGGCGGGGTGATCTTCGGGGGCCTGACGGGCCCGACCCTCGCGACGGTCCCGTGGGACGTGGACGTCCACAACAGCCTGTACGTCGTGGCTCACTTCCACGCGATCGTCATCCTCGCGATCGTGGCGGGGGCCTACGCCTTCCTCTACGCCGCTTTCCCGATCCTGACGGGAAGGCAGTGGTTCTCCGCCTGGCTGGCGCGCGCCCACTTCGTGTTCACCCTCGTCGGAGGTGTCCTGCTCGTACTCATGTTCGACCAGTTGGGGGACCTCGGGGTCCTCCGACGGGCGGTCATCCTCCCGCTCGTGCCGGCGATCACGCTCTACCAGCTCTGGCTGTTCATCGGGATCGTCATCATCCTGGTCGGTCAGCTCTTCCTCGTCCTGAACGGCTTCCTCACGGTCTTCCGCGGGCGCCTCTTCAGCGCCGCGGGCCTCACCTTCGATGAGGCGGTCCGGAAGGCGGCTCAGTCGACGACCTCGTCGAGGGGCCAGGTCCCGTTCGCGGACCTCCCGTTCACCCGCGGGGTCTCCCGAGCCCGCCGGGAGCGGGCCGAGAAGGTGTGGGTCGGCTCGGTGGTGGTGCTCCTGGTGATTGTGCTCGTCGCCGCGACCCCCGGGACGTTCTCGGCATCGAACGCCATCTCCTCGCCCGGCGACTACCCGACCGGGACCGAGTTCGTGACCTTGGTCGGGCAGCAGTATTACTGGGCGGCCCAGGAACGCGGCGCGGTCGTGGGCTCGTTCGACAACGCGATCGTGGCCTATGCCGGTCAGTGGGTCAGCCTCAACCTCACCGACACCGGCGCGACCCAGTCGGTCCTGATCCCCTTCCGCTCGGTCGCGCCCGTGAACGTCCAGGTCGTCCCCGGCTCCACCTCGTACGCGCTTTTCCAGGCGCCGTCCGTTCCGGGGGTCTACGGCGCCCCCGACGGCGAGTACGATGGGCCGTGGTTCGGCCAGGACGTCAGCGCGCTCATCGTGCTGCCCCCGAACGGTACGACCGCCACCCTCGCGGCGTTCGAGGACAGCGGCGCCGAGGGGGACATCTACAGCCCCCCGGTCGACCCGGCGGCCTCGGCGTCGCTGGTCGCGAACGGGGAGGGGCTCTTCAACTACTCCGTTCCCGGACCGACGCTCGAGGCGACGGCGGGGGTCGTATCGTTCCGCTGGTCGGTCCCGCTGTCGAGCATCGGGATCAGCAACTACCTTGTGAACGTGACGTCTACCGCTTCGAACAGCCAGCAGCAGTACGTCCTCGCCCACAACGGCAGCCTCCCCGACCGGTTCGGGGTCTATGCCATCGACCCGTCGACCGGGCTCGTGCCGATCCTGCAGGCTCCCTTGCTCGTCGGGCCGACGGTGACCGAACAGGCCAACCTGACCGCCGGAGTGTATCTGTACGGCCTCGTTTCGCCCGTCTCGTACTCGTACGACCCAAACGGAGAATCGTCGACGGGCACGGGGAGCAACACCGGGTTCGTGATGGGCCTGTGGGGCGCGCTCTGGGTGGACCCATGAGCGGCCCGCCGGACGCGACGCCCCCGGCGCGCCGTACCTGGGCCAGCCCGTTCGCGGTCTTCGGGGCCGTCGCCGCCCTCGCGGTCGGCGGGGCCGTCTGGGAGATGCTCTACTACGCCTCTACACCGGCGCTCGCTCCCGCCTCGCTCGGCACCACGCTCGGGATCGTCGCGGCGGTGGTGGTCTTGTTCATCCTGGCGGTCGTCGCCCCGCCGAACGAGTGACCTCGGCGGCTCGCCGGGATTGGCCCCCGGAACGGCTCGGCCCGCCGGGCCTCGAGGCCGCCGAGTGGGGCCCGCGCCGCGCGTCGGACGAAGGGGCCGACGGGGGTGGGCCGAAGAGCCCCCGCTCGAGAGCGAGCACGTCGTCCGGGCCGGGCGCCGCGGAGTAGGCCGCCAGGCGCTCCCGATTGATCTCGAGGAACCCGGGACCCCCGCGGAACCCGCCGAGGAGCTCGGAGGCCTGGAGCGGGCGGCCGAGCAGGTAGAGGGCGGCGCTCAGGGCCTCCACCGTGTTCAGCTCGGCGACCCGCCCGTAGTGGTGCGGGTTGGCGGCGACCAGGATCGGGAGACGGCGGTGACGTCCGGCGCGGGGGCTGCGGGGCGAGTCGGGCAGGCGACCGCGGGCGGCCAGGCGGTTCCAGGAGCAGTCCACGGCCAGCAACCCGCCGCGCTCGGCGGCCGTGCGGTCCTCGGCGGAGAGGGGCTCTCGCGCGTACGGGTCGAGCACGACCGGGGCGGGGTACAGCGGTCTTCCCCGGGGGATCCGCCGCGCCCGCCGCCACTGGAGGAGTCGCCGCCCGGTGCACGCCTTCGGGTGGTCGTCTCCCGTGACCTCGAGGAAGAGGGGAAGGCGGGACTCAGGCGGGGGGGGCCGCGTATTCCCGGAAGATGCCATGGATCTCCCGCGTGATGCGGAGCGCATCGGCCCGCGGTCGCTGCCAGAGGTTCCGGCCGAAGATGATCCCGGTGGCGCCCGCGTCCATCGAAGCTCGAACCTTCTGGAGGAGGTCGGCGTCGTCCACCTTCTCGCCGCCGGACACGAGGACCAGGGCACGCCCCGCGCTCTCGACGACCTTGCGGAACGCCTCGAACGGACCGAGGTTGAGGGTGTTGTACGGGGGCGGGCTCTCGGAGTCCTTCTCGGAGTGAACGGGGTAGTTGACCTTCACCACGTCGGCCCCCAGCTCGAGCGCCACGCGGGCGGCGTAATCGATCGCGTACAGGCTCTCCTTGCCTCCCTTCTTCGCGACCGCCTCGCCGCGGGGATAGGCCCAGACGACCACCGGCATACCGAGCCGCTGGGCGTCCTGGCGCACGTCCAGGAACTGGCGGAAGTCACGGTCCTGGGCGGGCGAGCCGACGTAGACCGTGTAGCCGACCGCGTCCGCCCCCAGGCGCACCGCGTCCTCGACCGTGCCCGTGAGCGGGCTGAACGACTGCGCGTCCGAGGGGATCGCGGTCTTGCCGTTCAGCTTCAGGATCAGCGGGACGTCCCCCGCGTACTCGTGGAAGTACTTCCCGGCGAGGCCGATGTGGAGCGCGATCGCGCTGAAGCGTCCCTCCTTCGCGAGCTCGTACTGGTACTGCGGGTCCAAGGAAGCCGGGTTCTCGAAGAAGTCGATCGGCCCGTGCTCGAGCCCTTGGTCGATGGGGAGCACGAGCAGGGTGCCCCCCCCGGGGCCATACTCGTAAAGGAGTCGCTTCAGTCGGGTCCGCTTGCCCGGGGAGAGCCCCAGCTGGGAGAGTGCCGGCCGGGGATACCGCCGGGCCACGGCGGACGGGAGTCGGGTCGAGGGAGTGGGGAGGGATTGGGGAGCTCGGGCGGATGGCTCGCTCATGGAGATTCCTACGCTCCAAGAACCCAGAGGCGCGATTTAAGAGTTGGTCCCCGGCGAACCACGGCCTCCCTCGCCGTGTCGGAGGGACATCCGGTCGGACCACCACTTTCCGAACCCTTATCACCCCGGGGTGGAAGACGGAGATAGGTGCATCGTGGCTCCTCTCCCGGCCGCCACCCCATCCTCCGGGCCACGCCCGAGCCGTCGGCGAGGTCTGGCCCGAGCCGTGGCCGCGGCCCTGCTCGTCGGCGGGTTCCTGCTCTCGACGGTCGCGGGCACCGCACTGGCCCTCCCGACCCCCGAGAAGGGAGGGGGCGCGGGAGTCGTGCCATGGCGCACGGTCCGGCTGGGAGACGCCGGGACTCCCGGGGCCTCGCCCGCCCGCCCCGGCCCGGCCTCCGCGCGCATCGACTCGGTGATGGATACCTTGGACCCCGTGAACGACTGGCTCTATCCCGGCGGTCAGACCCCGCCGGTGCAGAGCGACCCTCAGCTCGTGGTGTACGACCCCGGCAACGGAGACCTCTACGTCCGGGGGAACCTCGGAGCGACCCTGAGCGTGGTCAACGCCTCGCAGGACCGGGTGCTCACCGCCCTGACGGTCGGAGCGGGCGGAAGCGGCTCGCTTCCCAACCTCCCCACCGTCGCCGTCGACCCGACGAACGGCCTGGTGTACGAGACCAACGACCAGCTCGAGACCCTCGGGGTGATCAACGGCACGACCAACACCATCGCCGGCGAGATCGGGTTGGGGGCGGGACCCGGAGGCATCGTCTTCGACCCGACCAACGGGAACCTCTACACCTCGAACTGGGCGAGCGACAACGTGAGCGTAGTCTCCGGGGAGACGAACCGCCTCGTTACCAGCATCCCCGTCGGGCACGAGCCGGGGGCGATCCTCTTCGACCCCAACGACAACGAGGTCTTCGTCTCGAACTTCGCCTCCGGAAACGTCTCGGTGATCGACGCGGCGACCGAGAAGGTGGTCGCGAGCCCGACCTCGGGGTCCCCGGGGAGCGAGCCCGTGGCCCTGGGCCTCGACACGGTGGACGACCTGGTGGCGGTGGTCGACTCGGGCACGGGGAACGTGACGGTGCTCAACGGAACGACGAACGCCGCGGTCGCCACGGTCTCCCTCGGGAGCGGGGCCCGGCCCAGCTCCGCCTCGTTCGACCCCACGGCCAACGTTTTCCTGATCGCGAACGGAGGGGCGAGCGCGCACAACGTCACGATCCTCGAGGAGCCGGGGAGCATCCCGACGGGCAACATCGAGATCGGGAACGACTCCCAGGGGGCGGTCTACGATGTCCACAGCGGGGACCTCTACGTCGCCAGCTACGGCTCGGGCAACATCAGCGTGGTCGGACTGCCCGCCGGCCTGCTCGTTGAGACCGTCACGACCGACAACGGTCCCCAGGCCCTCGCGGTGGATGCGTCCAACGGGGACGTCTTCGTCGCGAACGAGGGGTCCGCCTCCTCGGACGCGAACCTGACGCTGATCGCCTGGCCGGGTCTCGCGTCCTCGGCCTCGATCCGTCTGTCGACCTACCCGACCGGACTGACGGCCGCTCCGAACGGGGAGGTGTACGCCACCGACTACGGGGGCTCCGCCGCGCTCCTCGTGAACGAGTCGACCAACCTCGTGACGGGAACCGCTGCGGCATCGGCCAACCCGGGCGCCTCCGCCTTCGACCCGGCCAGCAACTACCTGTATCTCGCGAGTCCGCCCTCCGGCGACGTCACCGTCGATACCGCCTCGGGAGTGCCCGTCGCGGCCGTCCCCGGCCTGGGGGTGGGTTCGCTCGGGCTGGCCTACGACCCCGCGGACGGTGACGTCTACGTCTCCAACAACGAGAGCGGCAACCTCACCCTCGTGGACGCCGCGACCCACACCGTCCGGCAAGTGGTCAGGGTGGCGCCGGGTGCCAGCCTCGGTACGGAGATCTACGACCCGGCCAACTCCACCGTGTGGGTCGCCGACGACACGTCGCACAACGTCACGGTCGTCCGGGGGAACGCGACGGTCTCCTCCCTTCAGGTCGGTGCGGAACCTTCGTCGTTCGCCTACGACCCGACGAACGACACCATCTTTGTCGCGAACTCCGGCTCGGGCAACCTCAGCGTCTTCAACGCCACCACCGACCGGCTGGTCCACACCGTCGCCTCCTCCGGGGCCGACTACCTGGCCTACGATGCCGACGCGAACGCCGTGTACGTAGCGTCCTCCGGGAGCGGGGAGGTCTACGCCTACAACGCCTCGACGTACGGACCGCTCGGGTCGCCCGTGCTGATCGCGGGGTCCGCCGGGTCGGGCGGCATCGCCTACGGGGCGACCAGCGGGGACGTGTACGTCGCGAACGCCGCTTCCAACACGATCTCGATCCTGTCGGCTGTCGGCGTGTATCCGGTCTCGTTCGTCGAGACGGGCCTCCCGAGCGGCACTCCCTGGGGCGTGAGCCTGAACGGCACGTCGAACGAGTCGAGCACCCCCACCGTCGGCTTCGCCGAGCCGAACGGGACCTTTCCGGTCGCGGTCGACCCCGTGACCTGGTACACGGCCAACATCACGACCTCCTCGGTGACGGTGCACGACGGGCCCGTGCAGGTGGAGGTGGGGTTCACTGGCTCCTCCTACCCGGTGACCTTCGTGGAATCGGGGTTGGCGACGGGGAGCCGGTGGTCGGTCACGCTCAACGCCTCCACCCAGTCGTCGACGGACACCACGGTTGCGTTCTCGGAGCCGAACGGGGCCTACAGCTACTCAGTCGCCGCGGTCGCCGGCTACACCGTCTCCCCTCCGTCGTCGGGGACAGTGACGGTGGCCTACGGACCGCAGACGCTCGACGTCGTCTTCCTCCCCCTTCCCGGAACCTACACCATCTCCTTCGTCGAGACCGGCCTCCCCGCGGGCACGAACTGGTCCGTCTCCCTCGAGTCGTCGACCCGGTACTCGCAGACCGACACGATCATCTTCACCGAGCCGGACGGCTCGTACCCGTTCACCCTCGGAGCGGTCACCGGATACTCGGCTTCGGCCGCCCCGGTGAGCCCGGCGGAGGTGTCGGGTGCGAACGACGAGGTGGAGGTCACGTACTCGCCCGTGCCACCCGCTCCGGTGGCGCCCAGCTGGTTCTCGGCGTTCGGCTGGGCAATCCTCGCCGTCGTGGTGGTCGTGCTCCTCCTCGCGGCCTATCTTCTTCTCGGGCGACGGGGCCGGAAGGGGAACGTGCCCCCCGACGGTACCCCCCCGCCCCGGCCAGCGGCTCCGTCGCCCGACGCGCCGACCCCGCCCCCTCCCCCCTCCTAGCGGTCGGAGGAGTCTACGGGCTCGGCGGCGGGACGACCCGCAACGCGTCCGAGGCGGCCGTGGCGAGCGGCGGGCCGGTGAGGTACCGTGTCCGCGAGGGGATCGGGGGTCGCCGGGTTGCCGAGTTTCCGGCCCAAAATACCCCCACCGGGTCTCGTCACCGGCCCGCTCCCCTCGGAAGGGGGTCGGTTGCCCGACGCCCCCGACGGTCCCACCTGGCCGCCCGTTGAGCCTCGCCATCCCACCGCCGGCGGGAGCGGCGGGAACGGAGGGCCTACGCTCGGTGGTAGGCCCGCGCCAACGCGAAGTATGCCTCGGGCGCGAGGTTCTCCGGGCGCAGCCGGCGCCAGCCGGCCGGCCACCCGGCGGCGTCCGCCATCCGGTCGGCGGCGCCCTCCGACGGGGCGAGCCGGGGCAGGAGGTTGCCGAGCTGCTTGCGACGTGAGGAGAACAGCGCCTGCGTGAGCTGCTCGAACTCCGGGACCGACGGGACCGGTAGCGCGCCGGTCCGGGCCCGATGGACCCCGATCCGGCTGGTCACTTCCGGAACGGGGTAGAAGGCCGCGGGGGCCACCCGGCGGAACAGCTCCACCTCGCCGTAGAGCCGCGCGATCAGCGTGAGCCGGCCGAACTGCTTCGAACCGGGGGCCGCTGCGAGTCGGGCGGCGACCTCCTCCTGGACCAGGAAGACCACGCGCGGGACCCGGCGGGCGAGCTGGTCGAGCAAGATCGGAGTCGCGACCGAGAAGGGAAGGTTGCCGACCACCGCCTCCGACGACGGAAGGCCGACGCGCCGGGCGTCCCCTTCGAGCACGTGGACCCGCGCGCCGAACACCCGCCGCAGATGGCGGGCGAGCCGCGGGTCCCGCTCGATGACCGTCAGCGGACCGAGGCGACGTCGGACCAGCGCCGCGGTCAGGAGGCCGAGACCGCCGCCGACCTCGACCACCGGTTGACCGGGGGGGACCTCCACGAGGGCGGCCTCGGCGTCCGCGACGAACGGGTCGACGAGGAACGACTGGCCGAGGGACCGGGACGGGCGGACGCCGAGCGACTCCAGGGTCGCCCGGACCTCCTCCGGGCGCTCGGGGACCGGATACGGGCCCCGCTCGAGCTCACGGGGCGACGAAGAGGCGGTACTTGTCCTCGACACCGCTCAGTTCCTGTTCGATGCGCCCCACGATCAGGAGCTCGGGGCTCTTGAGCCGCAGGCGGCTCTCCATCTCCTCGAAGCTCGCGAACGGAGCCCGCTTGCGCTCGTCGACGATC
>JASHTC010000152.1 GCA_030040755.1 Thermoplasmata archaeon
CTCATGATCGTCGAGAGCTTCGGGATCCCGCCGATCCCGAGCGAGGTGATCCTCCCGTTCGCCGGCTACCTCGTCGCGACCGGGGTCTTTCCGCTCTGGCCGACCGTCGGGCTCGCGGTCGCGGGCGCGCTGGTCGGCTCCTTCATCGCCTACGCGGTCGGCCGGTGGTGGCGGGACCGGGTGACGGGCATCGGGTTCGGCCCGGTCCGCCTCGAGGAGCGGCACCTGGCGCGCATGGACGCCTGGTTCGCCCGTCACGGAGAGTCGACCGTGGCGCTCGCCCGGCTGGTTCCGATCGTGCGAGCGTACATCAGCTACCCGGCCGGCAGCGCGCGCATGTCCCCGGGACGGTTCGGGGTGTTCACTCTCCTGGGGATGATCCCGTACACGCTGGCGTTCATCTACGCCGGGATCGTCCTGGGGCACCGATGGAGGGAGGTCACCGGGTTCTTCGTCTACATCGATGACCTGTGCCTCGCCCTGGTCATCGCCGGGGTCGTCTACCTGCTGGTCGTCTACGTCACCCGGGTCCGCCCCCAGATGCCCCCCTCCCCCCCGCCGTCCCCGGCCGCGTCACCCGGTTCGGCCGAGGGGGACCGCCCGCCGGCTCCGAGCGACGGGAACCGCCCCTAGGCAGTCGGGAGGTCGGACGGGGCTCCGGCGAACTCCGGTCGGACGACCTCGCCCCGGACCTCACCGACGAACTCCCCGGCGGTGACGACCGGCTCGCCCCGGAAGTACACCTCGCGTGGAAAGATCGCCTCGTGCCCCTCGAATGGCGTCCAGCCGCAGGGACCATGCAGCCGCCGGGCCGCGACCCTCGTTCGCTGCCGGAAGTCCACGACCAGGAGATGCGCGCGGTGACCGGGCGCGATACGGCCGTGCGGTTGACCGAACCACCGGGCGGGCCGGTCGCAGGCGGCCGCGAGCAGCACCGGGAGCGCGAGCTCCGACGAGCGGACCCGCGCGAACAAAAGGGGGAGCATGGTCTCGACCCCGGGCACTCCGCTGGGCGCCCCCTCGAACGGCCGATCCTTGTCGGCCGCGAGGTGCGGCGCGTGGTCGCTCGCGAGGACCGGGACCTCCCCCCGCGCGAACGCCTCCCACAGCCCCCGACGGTCGGCCTCCGCGCGCAGAGGGGGGTTGACCTTGGCGAAGGCCGAGCGAACGGAGCGGTCGCTCAGCAGGAGGTGGTGCGGGGTCGCCTCGAACGAGACGCCGGCCCCGCGGAGCCGGGCGACGGACGCCGGGGTCGTCACGTGCGCCACGTGGAGGCGGAGCGGAGGCGGAGCCGGCAGGAGACGCTCGATCGCGGCCTCCTCCGCGGCCGGTGGGCGTTCCGCGTTCCACCCCACCGGGTCGAGCGCGGGGCGGGACCGGGCGAAGCGAGTCGGGTCCTCGGCATGCACGCTGACGGGGAGCCCGAGGCGGGCCAGTTCCGCGAGTACGGACGGGATGTCCCGTCCGTCCGGCGGGTCCGGGACCCCGGTCGTGGGGCTGAGGAACAGCTTGAAGGCGCCGGCCCGCGCGGCCAGCGCCGGGAGCCGCGACGAGGGTCGAGCCAAGGCGTACAGCAGGACGTCCACCGCGGCCCGGCCCGGCACTCGGGCGGCCTTCTCCTCGAGGGAGGGAACATCGGTCACCGGGGGCTGGGTGTTGGGCATCTCCCCGACCAGGGCGATCCCGCCGAGCGCGGCCTGCATCGTGCCGCTCGCGATGCTCTCGACGCCGGGCGGCCCCCCCGGTTCGCGGAGGTGGACGTGCAGGTCCGTGGCCGCGGGGAGCAGGACCGCCTGCCCGACGTCGTGCCGGCGCGCCCCGGTGAGGTGCTTCCCCAGCGCGAGAATCCACCCGTCCTCCGAGATGGCGACCTCGACCGTCTGGAGCTTGCCCTGCAGGAACGCTCGGCCGGCCAGGATCCGCGCCGGAGCGGCGGGGGGGCCCCGTTCGTCCCGGTCCCGCCGTCGCGCCGGGGGAGGCATCGCCGGGGCACGCGGCCCCGCCTATAGAACCCGCGCCCCGGACCGGCGCAGGATGTTATCTCTGCCCGGCCCCCTCCCCCAGGGGGGGAACGGCACGGGGGACGCGACAGGCTGGACGTACGCCCGGAGCGGCGTGGACCGGGGAGAGACTTCCCGGGCCCTGGCCGGGCTCCTCCGGGCGGCCCGGTCCCGGCCGCCGGCCGCGCACGGCCGGCCCATCCACGCCCCGGGACACTACGCCGGACTCCTGCGAATCGGGAGGGAGACGATCGCCGTCACGACGGACACGGTGGGGACCAAGGTCCTCCTCGCGGAGGAGCTCGGCCGCTGGGAGGAGGTCGGGGAGGACATCGTCGGCGTGAACGTGAACGACCTGGCCTCCGTAGGCGCCCGTACCGCCGGCCTGGTGGATGTGATCCTCTGCGAGCGCCCGAGGGTCCGGGAGTTCGCAGCAATCGGCCGGGGCTTGGGGCGCGGTCTCCGCCGGGCCGAGTGCGCGCTGTTGGGCGGGGAGACCGCGGTCGTCCCGGCCATCGTCCGGGGGACCGACCTGGGGGGAACGGCCGTCGGGTTCTTCCCCGGTCGTCGCCGCCCGGTGACCGGTGCCCGCATCCGGCCGGGGGACGTGCTGCTCGGGATCCCCTCCGACGGGCTTCACGCGAACGGGTTCACGCTCGTCCGTCGCTTGCTGCAGGAGGGCGGGGTCGACCTGGGTCGTCCGAGACCCGGAGGCCGCGGGCCCGCCGGGCGCGAGCTCCTGCGACCGACGCGGATCTACACCCGCGCGAGCGACGCGGTCGCGGACGACCCGGGCGTGCACGGCCTCGCTCACCTCTCCGGGGGGGGAGTGCGCAACCTGATTCGACTTCACCGGAAGTCCCGGTTCGTTCTGGGCACGTGGCCGGAGCCCCCGGGGGTGTTCCGATGGGTCCAGTCCCTGGGCCCGATCTCCGACCAGGAGATGTTCCAGACGTTCAACATGGGCGTGGGGTTCGTGGTCGTGGTGGCCCGAGCGCGCCTGGAGGCCGTGCGGCGCCGATTGTCGGCCGTCGGCGCTCGCGACGCGGTCGTGATCGGCCACGTGGAGCGCGGGGACGGGGTCGAGCTCCCCGCCTGGGGCCTCCGCTACCAGGGGTACAGCTAGACGTACGGCTCGACTCCGCCCGAAACCCTTAGGTCGGAGGGAGGTTCCGCGGCCGTGCGGTCGACGACCTCCGCCCACCGCCGGGCGGTGCTCTTCTCCCTCCTCGCAGCGTTCTTCTGGGCCCTCTACTACCCGTTCGTGCTGGGGGCGAAGCCGGGCGCCAGTCCGTCCGCGACCATCGTCTTCCCGTTCCTGTTCGGCGGGGCCAGCTACGGGGTCTACGGCGCGGTCCGGGGGTACGGCGGGGTCCTCCTGAGGTTGTGGAGGAGCGGCTCGGCGTGGCTCAGGACGGGGTTCCTGGTCGCGATGCAGCTCTCGGTGCTGGCGACGACCTATCTCGCCGGCCCGGTCGACTCCTCCCTCCTCTCGCTCATCGGGGACGTCGTGGTGACCCCCGTGATCGTCGCGCTCCTCTGGGCGAGCCACCGGGGGACCATCGGGACGGGCTGGTTCACCGTCGGGTGCGTGCTCTCGCTGGTGGGCGGCGGCCTCACGATCGTCGGCGGGCACTCCCTCGGACAGGTGGGGGGGTGGGGCTGGCTCGTCGTTCCCGCCGTTCCGCTGACCGTCGCGATCTACTTCCTGCTCTCCGCGCAGGAGAACGAACGCACGTCGGCCATCGCCGTGATCGGCCAGTCGACCACGGCGGCGGTCCTCGTGTCGGTCGTCCTGGCTCCCCTGATCCCGGGCGGGGTCGCCACGCTCGTCACCGTCACCCCCGAAGCCCTCGTCCTGTTGGCGCTCTGCGGCGTGAGTTCCTTCTTCCTCGCCCCCCTTCTCTACTTCCGCGCGATCACGGAGGCCGGGATCGTCATCCCGCCGATGATGATGACCGGCATCCCGGTGTTCACCCTCCTCCTGAGCGCGTTCGTCCTCCACCTCGGGCTCCCGCTCCTCGCGGTCCTCGGGATCCCGGTGTGCGTGGCCGGGGCGCTCCTCACCCTCCGGGGAGAATCGGCCCCGGCGGCCGCCCCGCCGAGGGCACCATCCGGTCCCCTCGCCCCTTAGTCCGAGCCCAAGAGGCTGCGTTGGGTGGTCTTGCGGCGCGGGCGCGTCCCCACCTCGTGGATCGGAGTGTCGAGCGAGGCGGGCGCGGCCGCCGGGGAGTCGGAGGGAGCCTCGGGCTCCTGAGCCCCCAAGCGTTGCTGGTGGCTCCCCCGCAGAAGGGCCGCCGCATCCCAGTCGAACACCTCGGTCACCCGGGCCAAGGTCTGCGCGACGCGGTCCGCATAGTACTCCCAGTCCGGCTCCTTCGTGAACTTGCGGCCGTCGACCCACGGCTCCACCTCCTGGGGGCTGCGGCGGGAGTCGGTGACCACCCAGGAGACCCGCATGCCCGGGATCACGTCGTATCCCTCCTCCCGGAGCTTGCGATAGACCCGGAGGAACGGCAGCGAGTCCCGGGTCGACTCGTTGTACTCGCTCTCGGCCCGGACCCCGCGGGAGATCACGAGGCCCTCGACCGGGACCCGCCTCTCCCGGGCTGCCTGGACGAGCTCCCGGGAGTGCCGGATCGCCCCGTCGGTGTCCCCTTTCAGGACGAGGTCGAAGACCTCGAGGAGCGCCTGGGACTGGTAGTCGAACGCGTCCGTGCGACGGGTCTCGTATCCCCGGACGACCAGGTCGACCTTCGGCCATACGGTCTGCCCCACGTACCGCTTCTTCGCGCCGTGAGAGAAGAACGACTCGTAGACCGACTGGAACTCGAACGTCGCGCCGGCGCTCGTGAACCGCCTGGCGATCGACTCGCCGAACGCCCGGGCCCCCTCGAGGGAGGGAGTGGGCGAGCGGACGAAGACACTGTCCGTGTCCGAGTAGACGACCTCGTGACCATCGGCCTCCAGCTCCCGGATGATCGACGTGATCGCCTCCCGAGCGAACGCCGTGATGGAGGCCCCGATCTCCTTGTTGGTGAACCGGTAGAAGCTGGAGGCGAGCACGCCGTAGAACGAGTTCATCAGGATCTTGACCGCGTTCTGGAGCCCGTCGTAGTAGGTGGCGAGGTCCGGGGAGCTCGCCGCCCGGCCCGCGGCCCGGAACTGGTCCCGGTTTGCCAGAAGCTCCGTCAGGATCTCCGGGATGAGCCCTCGGCGCTCGGAGGCGGAGAGGAACCTCGCCCCGGAGGGGGCCACGGTCGTCCCCTCGGGGGAGAGGGTCGTGAAGCAGAGGTTGCGGCTGATGATGATCGACGGGTACATCGACTTGAAGTCGAGGACGACTACCCAGTGGTAGATTCCCGGGCGGATCGAGTGGACATACCCCCCTTCGATCGGGTTCTCGCGGCCCGCGTAGTGGTTCATCGGGACCCCCACGCCGCGCTGGTCGGCCCGCGGGATCAACATCGCGTCGATGAACAGTGACGTGCGCCCGTTCAGGCCCTCCTCGAGGGGAAGCCGGGCGACGGTCGCAAGGGCGGCCGCCTTGTCCAGGGTATGGAGCCGCTGAAGGATGCGCAGCGCGAGGTCCGCGTCGTGCTCGCAGTACTCCATGACTCGCTTCGGGTCCTTGGCCCACTCCTCGTCGATGATGCGGCGGTCGACGTCGAGCTT
>JASHTC010000153.1 GCA_030040755.1 Thermoplasmata archaeon
GTCAGGGCGGGCGCCGCAGAAGGAGTCACGGCCAGCTCCGGCGGCGCAGGGGCGGACCCATCGCCGGCGCGGACCGGAGAGTCCGGGACGGCTGGGGGAACGGGGGGCTCGCTCGGGAGCTCCGAAGGCACTGCCTCGGGGCCGGACTCGACGGAGAGAACGGACTCCGGAGCGGGACTGGGCTGCTCGGCCAGATCCGGCACGGGAAGGACGGGCGCCGCGGGCCCGTCGAACGGCTCCTCCGGTGGGGAGGATGGCGTCTCCGCGGGGGAAGGAGCCTCCGGCCCGGGGGCGGTAGCTTGTCCTCGCTCTCCGGACCCCTCGCCCACCGGCGGGGCTCCCGCCTCGGGGGACTCGACCTCTCCCTCCCCCTCGGTGGCGAAGGGAGCGGCTTCGCCAAGTCCCGGCTGGGTCTCTACGGCCTCGTCCGCCGGACCCGAAGGAGGCTCGAGCGTCGGACTAGGCGGGCCGCCAGGGACCTCCGACGCGGTCGAAATCGGCTCGGACTCCGTGCCCGTCGTATCGGCCGCGAAGGCCGGTTCCTCATGGGGGAATCCAAGCATGGGGGCGCGCGGCTCCGGCTCGGCGACCGGTGATTCCGGACTCGGCGAGGACGGCGGGAGCGCGGCGACCGCGGGGATCACCGAAGCGTCGGCCGGCTCTGGGGAGGGTTCGACCGGCCCCGGCGACTCCGCCGGAGGCGCCGCGGAGGGCGGCGGAGGGAGGGGGACGAGCAGCTGCCCTTCCACGGGGAGGGCCGGCGGACTCCCCCTCGGCGACTCCGCCGGGAAGGGTGGCGGCGGAGTCGACGCCTCCGTCGTCAGCGCGGGAGGAGCTGGAGCGCGAGGGAACGGGCGGGCCGGGGGGACCGTCGGGAGGGGAAGAGAGGCCGACGGGCGCGCCCGAAGGTCGGGCCCCGGTTCGGGCCACTCCGCCGGTACTTCCCGCCGCGGACCGTCCCGGTCCGCATCGGGTTCCATCCCCCCGGGCGAGGAACGGGAGCCTCGGAGCTCGCCCGCGGGCAGCGGGGCGGAGGCAGCCTCGGCCGCGGGTCGACCGGTCCGGTCGATCCCCCACGCAGAGTGCGAGGGCGGAGTCCCCCCGAACTTGAGGACGAGTGCCTCGGCGATGGGCCACCCGAATCCGGGCAGCGCGGCGAGCGTGTCGAACGAGGCGGCCTCGAACGCCGCGCGGGACTGGAGGCCGGCATCCCAGGCTCCGGCCGTCTTGGCGAACCCAAGCAGGGGAGCGCCGAGCACCCCATCGAGCTCCGTCATCAGGGCCCGGACCTGCTCCTCCCGGGCGATGCACTCCGACCCCGCAAAATCGACCGCGGCCTCGCCGTTCCCCGCGGTCGGTGGGGGAGGGCGAACCCGCGAGCCCGGTGGGCGGGCCGGGGGGTGCTTGACATGCTCCGGCCGCGGGGGAAGGCCGGGGAGGTGGAGCCACCATCGCACCCCGGTGCGGCTGCGGCCGCGGGACGTCTCCGAGAGGGGGAACTCCCGCACGTCGTCGACCACTCGGACCTCGGGGATTCCGAGATACGCGGCGAGCAACGGGGCGACCCGTCGCAGCTCGGCGGCGAGCGGGTCGAGGGTGGCGACCACGAGGGGCGGGGACGGGCGGCCGGGGTCGGGATGACGCTGCCGCAGCTCTCGCTCCACCCGCTCGACGAGGCGGAAGGCGTCCGGGGAGAGGGGCGGGGGGACCCGGGTCGGAAGGGGATGAGCGGCCGGGAGCTCGATGTACATCTCCCCCAGGCGCCAGGGCGCGGGGACCAAGCGCTCCGGCAGCCGCTCCACGTAGGTGACCATCGATGGGAGGATCCGCCGAGGGGTCCCCTGCAGCACCACGGAGAGCTCCCCGCTCGCGGCCGCACCGTCCCGGCGGTGGGCCGCCGGACGCCGGAGGATGTGGACGATCTGGGTCGCCTCGCTCGGGTAGAACTTCTGGATCTCAGCGAGGACCGGCTCCAGGTCGCGCCGGCGCCCGGCCCACGGCGTGGCGGGACCGAACGCCTCGAACTTACTGACGAGCGCGAGGCGCTCGAGCGTGGGCCGGTCGTTCCGCAGCGCCTGGGCCGCCTCCTCGATCCCCACGACGACCACGACCGCGGGAAGGGGGGTCGACGCGGGGATCCCGAGGCTCTTGCGGAACCGGGCGATCGCGTCCAAGACCGTCTGCCACCGGTCCCACGATCGGGCCCGTTCCTCGTCCATCAGGGTGGCGTTCACCGGCTCGAGCGGGGATTCGAAGAGACTCGTCCCGGACGCCTGGCTGCCTCCGTAGACCATCTCGGCCACGTGGGGCGCCACGGGGGCGAGCAACAGGGAGCTTCCCCGCAGGAGGTGATGGAGGGTGCGGAGCGCGGCGCGGCGGGAGGCGACCGCCGCCGAGGGCTCGAGGCGAGGGGCAACGAGCGCACGGTACCGGGGCAGGTCGTTGGAGAGGAAGCGGGAAAGGCGGCGGTAGGCGGCCGCGCACGCCTGTCCGTCGTAGTCGGCCAGGGTCGCCACGCGAACCCGCTCCCACCGGGCCAGCACGGCCCGGTCCTCGACTTCGAGCTCCCCCAGGAAGCCAGCGACCGAGGGGAGGAACGTGCTGAGCAGCGGGGGGTCGATCCGGTCCAGGATGTCGCGCGCGCTCTGCCAGTACTGGCCCAGGAGGCGGGCCTCCTGCACGCACCGCTGGTCGAGCCGCAGGCCGGATGGGCGCAGGGCCTCTCCCCGGACGAGGGCGCAGCGCACCGCGTCGGCCCCGTAGGTGGCGGTCAGCTCGGCCATCGGGGGTCCCGAGCCGCCCGGGAACACCGTCAGTCCGAGGTCGGCCGGCGCCCCGACCACCCCAGACATGGCCGCCAGGTGGTGGGCGAGCGCGGGGGCCCGCCGTCGTTCGTTGAGATAGACCCAGACCGCGTCGCCGGCGGGAAACGGGTCGAACCGGGCCCAGCCGCCCAGGATGCCGCGAAGGGCCGGCAGGAGCGGCCGCGTGACCGGGCGACGGGTCCCTCCGCAGCCGCAGGCGCGCTCGGCCCCGACGGGCTCGAGCCGCTCGCACCGGGGACACTCGAGCAGGGTGGCGTTCCCCCATCCCGGGGGCTGGGTCGTCGAATCGCTGACGGGCCAGGCGGCCACCTCGATCTGGCTCATCGGCCGGTCGCGGGGCAGCAACCTCGCGTAGGCCGCCTTCCGCTCGGGCGGCAGGCGGGAGGGCTCGAGGCACCAGGCGCGCCCGGGGGCCCAGACCAGCGAGGTGCCGCAGATCGCACAGTAGGGGACCCCGCGTCGGACCCGCAGGTGGGCGAACACCAGCCCACTGTCCGCGAGGTCGCGGAGCACGAACTCGTTCGCCGTCGCCAGGTCGAGGCCGGCGTACTTGTGCATCAGCGTGGCCGCGAGCTGGCCTCGCGTGGTCACGAGCGGCCAGCCGTTGACCCCGATCCGCTCCGCGATCTGCGCGTCCGTGCCGCCGTGACCCGGGACCAACGGGACGATGCCCGTGCCACTGTCCCCGACGTCGGGGACCGCCTGCAGGGTGCCGCCCGGGGCGGTCAGCTCCCCGCCCATGGGGAACTCGGCCCGGAGGGGGTACTCGTAGGCCCGACCCGACCAGTGCGAGCCGAGGTGCTCTTCGAGAACCTCGACCTCAGCCCCCGGCAGCCAGGTGGCGAGCCGCGGCAGCGAGGAGCGGGAGGTCAGGATCACCTCGTCCACCTCCTTCCGACGGTACCGGGCCAGGACGTACGGCATCTCGGGATTCATCAGCAGGGCCGTCGCCCCGAGGAGCCGCCACGGGGCGTCGACCCAGACGAGGGCCTGCACGCGGCGAGCGCCCTCGGTCAGGGCGAACCGAACGAGGTAGGTGTCCCCGTCCTCCTCCGAGTAGACGATCCGCTCCGGACTCCGCGGGGTGGCGCAGTGGGGACAGATCCGAAGGGGAGCGTCGCGCGTCACCACCAGGCCGCGGGCGGCCATGCGACCCAGGATCGCTTCGATCCGGTCCCGGCGGTCGGCGCCGTCGAACGGCTGTCCGCCCTCTCCCCCCACCCAGACCGATAGGCCTCGGAGGAGGCCCGCGACGGCGTCGTCGCCCGCGTCCCCGTCGCGCCGCAACGTGCCCAGGGCGCGGCGGCCGGCGATCGTCAGGTAGCGGGCCGTCACGTCGGCGGCCACGGCCCGGACCGTCACGGCCGTCGGGTCGTCGCCCGGGGTGTACGCCCCTTCGTACTGGCGCAGGATCGGTGCGCTCCCCCGGCCCGCGACCCCGTCCGGGCGAGGGAGGCCGCGCGTAGCCCACAGGCTCCGGGCGGCCTTCTCCACGTCGTCCGGCCGGTACTGCTCGGCGAGCGACGCCGTGGAAACCCCCCCAGCGAATGAGAGGGGGGGCGTCGCGAATAAACCCTCTCCCACCTCGGCGGCGTCGGTCCGCTCTCGAAAGCTCAGCAACTCTTATCAATCGCGGACGGTGCGTCCTCCCCGAGGAGACCTTCGATGGCCTGGACCCAGCAGGAGATCCGCGAACTGCGGGAGGGCCGCTACATGCTCATCGACGAAGAGCCGTGCCGGATCCTCAGCATCCAGATGTCCAAACCGGGGAAGCACGGGGAGGCCAAGGCCCGGATCGATGCGGTCGGTATCTTCGACGAGCGCAAGCGGAGCGTCGTCTTCCCGGTCACGCACAAGGTCCAGGTCCCGATCATCGGCAAGCGAAACGCGCAGGTCTTGTCGATGACCGACTCGGAGGTCCAGCTGATGGACCTCGAATCCTACGAGACGTTCAGCCTCGCGGTCGACCCGGAGACGAAGGCGGCGGTGACGCCGGGGGGCGAGGTACAGTACCTCGATGCGATGGGACGACGCAAGATCACGCGGACCTGAGGCGGCCCTCCGGTCCCGTCCTGTAGAGCCCCCGGGCGGCGCGTGCCATTAATAAAGGGGACCGTCCATGATTTCGGTACCCCTTGCATCGGCGCCCTCGTGCCCGAAGTCACGGGGGTAGGAGGGGGGTAGCACGTCCGGTCCGGGGGGCGTCGGGGGCCTGCCGTCCTCCCGGCTCGCGCGCATTCTCCAAGAGAAAGCGGACGCGCTCAAGAAGAAGCGGCAGTCCGCCGAGGCCCTCCAGAAGGAGGCCGAGGAGGGGGTCGCCCAACTGGAGCGACTCGCGATCTCGCTCCCCGAGACCCCGGAGCGGGTCCAGCACCTGCGGGAGCTCGCCCGCCGGTCGGACTGGGACGCGGTCGAGACCCAGGCCAAGGCGCTCATCGAGTACATCGCCGAGCGCGTCGCGGGAGCGATCCAGGACCGGCGTCGCCTCACGGTCGAGGCGGTCGCCCGTCTCGAGGCGGCCGGGGTCGCGGTCTCCCCCGAGGACAAGGCCGAGCTCGAGATGCTCGCGCAGCCCGCGCCGGGGGCGACCTGGTCCGACACGGTGTCCCGTCTGGCCCGGATCGAGGGCGTCCTCGCCCAGCTGGGGTCGCAGAACGTCACGCAGGCCCGGGAGCAGGCGCTCGCCGTGGCCGACTGGGTCCCGCTCTCCCCCGAGCGTCGGACGGAGTTCGCGAAGGAGGTGGACGGGGCCCTGCTCCCGGCCCGTGACGGCCGCGTGGCCGAGGCGCTCACCGGGCTCGCCGCCGTCCTCCGCGAGCGCATCCCCGAGGCGAAGCAGCGACGGGACGCCAGCCGCGCTCGCGCCGAGGCGCGGGTCGCGCTCGCCAAGGAGCACGGCACGCCGACGGCGGAGGTCGAGAGCGCGTTGCGCCTCGACCAGTCGGCCCCCCCCGAGCGGTGGCCCCAGACCGTCCCGGCGGTCGACCGGGCGGCCACGGAGCTCAGCGAGGCGCTCCGCTCGTGGACGGCGCAGACGTTGACCACCCTCCGGACGTCGCTCGAGGGCCTCTCGGAGTACGGGTCCGACCCGGCCGAAGCCCGCGTGGTGGTGGAGGAGGCGATCGGCCGGCTGCCGACCGTCCCTCCGGATGAGGTCGGCCCCCTGCTCGAGCGGGCCCGTCAGGCCGCGGAGGAGCCGATCGTTGCGGTCGTGGCCGCGCTCCTGGATGAGGTCCGCCCCCGCATCAACGAGGTCCGGCGTCTCGGGCGGGACCCGAGCGAGGTCTTTGCCGCGATGAACCGGGCCCGGGAGGCCCTCCGATTGAAGATCTACTCCGAGGCGCTCGCCGCCAGCCAGGAGGCCGTCGAGCGGGTCGGCAAGCTGACCGACGACCTCGAGGCGGCCCGCGACGAGCTCCTGGCGCTCGACGAGATGTTGAACCGGTTCCACAAGTCCGGGTTTCCGCGCGAGGAGTTCGATCCGGCGCTGGCCAAGGCACGGGCGTACCTCGACCGGGCGGAGGTCACGCCGGCTCGCGCCGAACTGCGCGACGCCCTCCTTCGGATCGGCCGCGAAGCCCTGCGGTACCTCAACGACCGGTGGGCGGCGCTCGACCGGGTCCGGGAGTATGCCCAGGAGCACGGGTTCCTCTCCCCGGAGGGCGCGAAGTCGGTGGCCGCGGCGCGCGAGCGGCTGGACGCCGGCGAGCTCGCGGGCGGCGCCGAGCTGCTCGCCCAGGCCGAGGTCGAGCTCCGGGCCTCCTCCGGACCGTACGTGAGCCGTCGGGTCGAGGAGATGGAGCAGGGGCTCTCGGACATCCCGGACGAAGCGCTCACCGCCCCCGTGCGCCGGCTGTTGGCCGACGCCGACGTGACCCTGCGGGTCAAGCAGGACCTCCTCGGCGCGACGGAGAGCCTGCGCAAGGCGGAACGCGACTTCGCCTCGGTCTTCGCGGTGCACGCGAGCGCGCTGGTCGACCTGCTCGAGGAGGAGCGCCGGGTGCTCGAATCGATGGGGGGCGCCGGGGACGAGATCCAGCGCCAGATCGACGAGGTCCAGCAGATCTTCAACATGGGGGACTTCGTCAAGGCCTCCCGGGCCTCGCAGGAGATCCGGACCCGGGCCCATCAGCAGCAGCTGCTGCGGAGCGAGGAGGCGGTCTCCCACGCCAAGCTCTCCCTCGTGGAGCTCGAGACCCTCGGGCTGGACCTCGGACGGTTCCGCGGCGACCTCGAGGAGGCCCAGGCCGCGGCCCGCGCCGGCCACTACGCCGAGGCGCACCGGCTGGCGAAGGCCCTCGAGGAGACCGCCGTGCGGACCCGCGCCGATACCCAGGCGGTGGTCGAGGACATCGCCCAGGCCCAGGAGGCGCTCGGGGACCTGCGCGATCTCGGGGTCGACCCCGAGCCGTTCTACGAGCCGATCCGGGCCGCCCGGCTTGCGTTCCAGGCCCTCGACCTCGGGACCGCCCGGGGGACGATCGCCGCGCTGCGGCAGCGCCTCGCGGAGGCGATGGCCGCGGCGGAGACCGACCGGCTCTTCGGGGAGATCGACCGGCTGATCGAAGACGGACGGCGCGTCGCCGCCCCGATGGAGGCGTTCTCCGTCCGGCTGCAGCGTTTGCGCACGGAGCGGGCGACCGCGCCGCCCGAGGCGACCCGCACCGCCACGCGGGCGCTCCACGAGGAGCTCGTCTCCCTGCTCGTCCCGATCCTGGAGGAGAACCTGCGGGGCCTCGAGCGCGACCTGGACATCGCGCGCGGGGCCGGGGTCGACCTCGACAAGATCGTCGCCCCGCTCGCGGAGGCGCGTCGCCGGATCTCGCTGCCGGTGCCGGTCGGCGCCGCCGCGCTGCTGGACGCCGCCCGCTCGGAGTTCGTCGGGACCCGCGGGCTGGTCGAGCACGCCGAGCGGGTCGCCAAGCGGGCCCGGGAGGCGCTCGCGCAGGCGGACTTCCTCCGCGTGGAGACCGGGCCGCTGCGGGCCCAGATGGAGCAGGTCGACGCCGCGCTGGCCCACCGGGAGTACGCGCGCGCCATCGAGCTCGGCGGCCCGCTCGAGCGGGAGGTCCTGCAGGCGACTTACCATCAGGTCTCGAAGACCCTGGCCGGGTTCCGCGCGACGGTCACCCGGTTGCGGGGCGAGGGGATCGACACGACGGTCGCGGAGAACCTCCTGCACCAGGCGCGGATGGCCCTGGACGAGGGGCGTCCCGTGGACGCGGTCCAGCTGGCGTCGCGGAGCGAGGCGGAGCTCGAGCGCGTCGACCTCCAGCGGCGCATCGCGGAGGGGTCGATCGACGCGACGGCCCGGGCCCTGGAGCGGGCGCAGGCCGAGGGGGTGGTGGCTCCCTCGGTGACCAACGCCCTGGACGCCGCCCGGATCCTGCTCCAGAAGCACGATTACCCCGGCGTCCTCGAGCACGCCATCGAGGCCTCCGACTCGCTGGTCGCGCTGCGGGAGAGCCACCGGCGGGCCGGGGAGGCCTACGCCTCGGCGGAGGCGCAGATCGTGGAGGCGAGCGGGCTCGGCGCGGACGTCACCGACTCCCGGGGACGCCTCGCGGACGGGCTCCGATGCATCGAGACGGGGCAGTACCCGGACGCGGTCCGCGCCGCCCGCGAGGCCACCGAGATGGCCCGCTGGGCCATCGAACGCATCTTCGCGGGCCCGCTCGGGCAGCTCCGACGTCTGGTCGAGGTGGGGCGGCAGGAAGGGCTCCGGAGCGAGGTCGACCCGGTCGAGTCCATCGTGACCGAGGCGGAGGCCGCGCTGCGGGCCCGCGACTGGGCGCACGTGCGCGAGGCGGTGGCGCGGGCGGGCCACGCGAGCGAGAAGTCCCTGACCGCGGTCATCGAGGCCCGCTGGACTGACGTCCAGAACCAGGTCGCCCGGCTGGGGGCCGGCCCCGAGTCGGAGCGGGTCCGGTGGGCCGAGCTGAGAGACCGCCTCGCCGACCTGCAGGTGCAACGGAACTTCGTCGGCGCGCTCGCCCTGATCCGGGAAGAACGCGGACGGGTCCTCCAGCGCCGGCGCGAGGGGGTCGAGGCCGACCTCCAGCGCCTCAAGGACCAGCTCTGGGTCGGCGAGCGCCTCGGCGTCGATACCACCCCCATGATGCAGACGTTCAGCGAGGCGCGCGTGGCGCTGGACGCGAGCCACCTCGAGGAAGCGGAGACGCTCAACGCCCGCGCCCGGGAGGCGCTCGAGCACGCCATCGACGAGCCGTTCGCGCGGCGGCGGGGCGAGCTCCTGACCGAGATCAACTTCGCGTCCGACGGGCTCCGCGTCAGCGTGGGCCCGCTGCGCGTCCGGTACGTGGAGATGGAGCGCCTCGCCACCCAGCGCCGGCTCCTCGAGGGGAGCCGCCTGCTGATCTCGATCGAGGAGGAGCTGAACCTGCGCAAGTCGCTCCACCGCGAGCTGATGAACCTGCACTACCTGATCGACGCCGCGCTCGCCCGGGCGGCCGAGCGGCGGGTCGACACGAGCGAAGCGCGGGCCTTGCTCGCCGAGTCGGTCCGGCTCCGGGACGAGGACTACGCCGCGGCGCTCGAGAAGGCCCGCGACGCCCTCCGCCGGCTGCAGGGGGAGGTCCCGGCCCCGGGTGCCGCCGCCACGACGGCGCGTACCGAGGGGGCCGCGGCGACGAGCGAGTCCAGCTCCTCTTCGCCTCCTCCCCCTCCATCGACCCCCTTCTGGCCGTTCCGGCGCGCCCCGCCGACGTAGGGAGGCGTGCGGCGGCCCGCGGGTCTACGGACCCAACATCCCGGGGACCGGACCGCCCGGTCCGAGCCCGGGAAGGCCCCGGGGCGGTCCCAGCGGTAGCCGGTCGTACTCGACCGTGTGGTGGATCCCGCGGCGACGGAGCATCGTCGAGACCTGCTCGGTGATCTGCACGACCTCCTGACAGCGGGCGGGCTTGGTGAAGTAGAACTCGGCGCGCCGCTCGTCGGAGAGCGGGAAGATCAGGCGCAGCCCGAAGGGGTCCTGACGGTTGTATCCCGCGGGCTTGCGGTTGCCCTTCAGGTCCCGCAGGTTCTCGTCCAGGAGGACCTCCGGGAGCAGCGGGTCGGACTCCTTGACGAACGGCCGGTTCATCTCGACGACCCGTCGGTGGATGTCGGGGTAGACTCGGACCAGGTCCTTGTACGACCGTTTGGGGTCGAGAAGGATGTGGCCGCTGCGGGCCTTCACGGGAGGGGTCAAGCGACCGAAGAAGGTCGTTCGGGCTCTTAGGCGCTTCGCTGGGGTGGGGGCCATGCCCTCTCCGAACCTCGGGTCCGGTCGAGCTCGGAACCTCCGGGGGGTCCAGGGGAGTTAAGCGCGTCCGGCGCCTCGGCCGGCCCGATGTCTGCGACTCCGCTGCCTCCGGGGGGACCCCCGGTGTATGCCCCTCCGACCGACATGATCCTCGTCAGCCTGCCGTATATTCCCGGCTTTCGCATCGTGCGCACCATCGGGGTCACCTACGGGCTGATCGTCCGCTCCCGAGGACTCGGCCGGAACATCGTCGCGGGGTTCCGGAGCCTCGCCGGGGGGGAGATCAAGGAGTACACCCAGCTCCTGGAGCAGTCCCGGCACGAGGCGCTCCAGCGATTGACCGAGCACGCCCGGAGCTTGGGGGCGAACGCGGTGATCTCCGTGGCCTTCGACACCTCCGAGATGAGCGAGATCATGACCGAGATCCTGGCCTACGGGACCGCGGTCGTGGTCGAGCCCGAGCCGGGCGCGCCGCAGCCGGTCTCCCTCCGTTAGCGGTGGGAAAGGCTCAAAGAGGGGGTCCGCTACGGACCCCCGGCGCTCCCGTAGTCTAGTGGTCAAGGATAGAGGCCTCTCGAGCCTCTGACGCGGGTTCAAATCCTGCCGACCCTCGCGGACGGCCGGGGAAACTCCCGCCGGGAGCACCTCACTCTCCGGGAGATGCCTCCCCGAGTACCGTGGGGTGCCCCCCGCCCGCGATTCCGGGGCAGTCCCCCGGCCCCACCATCGGGAGCGTCATGTCTTGAACTTCACGCTGACGGCCGCCGTAGTACCGTTCACGGTGACCGATCCCGAACTGGGCGTCGCCGTATACCCGGGTACCGTCCCGACCGTGTAGCCGTACGTCCCGTTCGGCTCGGTGAACGTGATCGTGGACGTCGTCGAGGCCTTGGTCACTCCGTTCAACGTGACCGACCACGACGTGCCCGACGTGAGGCCCGTTTCGGTGAACGTCACCGCGTACGTCACCTGCGTGTAGGTCACGCTCACCGAGAGCGGTCCTCCGTTGACGGTCTTCGTGCCGCTGTACGGGAGGGTGCTCTGGTGCCAGCCTGGGTTGCCCGCAATCGAATAGGCGTAGGTCCCGTTCGGTTCCGACGCGAACGAGAGGGTATCGGTCCCCCCGTTGGTGGTCAGGCTCTTCGTCACGCCGTTGACCGTCACCTTCCATGTGAGGCTGGACGGGAGGCCGCTCTCCGAGAACGTCACCGGGTACGTCACCTGGGTGTAGTGAAGGGTCGGTTCGCTGACGGCCGCACCGCTCACCACTACGTTCCCGTTGTACGGGAGGGTGGTCTGCTGCCACCCGGGGTCACCCGCGATCGAGTAGGCGTAGGTCCCGCTGGCTAGACCGGTCCACGTGAGGCTATCCGTGCAGCCGTTGGTCGTGAGGTGCTCCGTCACCCCGTTGACGGTCACCGCCCACGGGAGGCCGGATGGGAGCCCGCTCTCCGAGAACGTCACCGAGTAGGTCGTGACCGACTCGGTCCCCGTGATCGTGACCTCGAGCGTCGCTTGGGCCCCCTCGCACGCGTTCCCGGCGGTCGGGGCGAGGGAGATCGTGCCCTGGAAGGAGAAGACGTGCTCGGGAGCAATCACGGCCGGCGGCGATGTCGGGACATTGTCCGAGTACCCGAAGAGCGGGCATCCGGACGGCTCGGAGAACGCCACTTTCTCGGCGAGCGAGACGGCCGCTTCGCCGATGTTCTCCAGCGCGGCGTAGAACACGCACGACTGGCCCGGGGCGAGGCGGCTCACGGTCACCGTCAGAGTGCTGGAACTCAGCCCCCCGAGGGTGCACGTCACGGTAGCGGGCTTGGCGATCGTCGAAGGGCTGGTCCAGATGAGTCCGGCGACCGGACAGCCGCCGCTGCCCGAGTCGCCCGAGCTCTCTCCGCACCCGCCGCCTCCCCCTTGGGTCCAGGCGTATGCGATGCCTCCGGATCCCACCAGCGCGAGTACCGCGATGGAGACCAAGAGAAGGTTCGTCGATGACCGGGCTGGGGAGAGGGCGGGCCGGGTCATTGAGAATCCAGCGCGGGCCCCGTCGGTACGTCCGCTTCGGCATGCCGGCTGGCCTCCCCCTCATGAGTGCCCGTGTTGGGGACCCGAGGGCCTGCCGATCCGGTGCCACCCCGGATGCCGACGGCCGACACCGCGGCCGCAACCGCCGCCGGTCGAGCCGCCGAGACCCTCGAAGCTAACATTCCCTCGAACACGTTCCTGCTGGGGTGGGTCCCGTGCGGAGCCTCTTGGTTTGGACGATGGCCTCCTTTTCAGTCCCGTCGAAAAGGGGAAGGAAGGGGTTAGAAACCGCCGCTCGGACCTGCTCCGAACGCTCAGGCGTAGCTCGTCCCTACCAGGGTGTCTTGGAAGGACAGGGTCGCGCCCTGGCACTCATTGCCCGCGTTGCCGAGGTAGACGGTGACCGAAACCGTGAAGGTGCCACCCGGTGCCACGCCGGTCCAGGGCCCGTTGTCCGAAAGCGTCCACTCGCCCACCGTGCAACCGTTCCCGCCGCTGATGGACTCGCTGCCGAAGGAGGACGCGACGTTGACCCCGACGGAACCGCCGTTCACTGCTTGCTCACTGAACTCGCACCAGTCCGTGGGTGCGAAGCCGGTGGGTGCGACGGTCATGACATTGTCGTCACTCAGAGGATCCTGGTACGAAGAGAAGGAAGCCGAACCGCACGCGACGTAGGATCCGTACGAGCTAACCACGGGACTTCCGTTGAAGTGAATCTCCGCGATGCCTCCCGTCGCCGTCCCGTTCACGTAGGCGTTCGCCGTAAACGCGGCGAACCCAATCCCCCCTACCGCGACGATCGCCACTGCTGCCACCATGGCCAACACTAACCGATTTCCCATGCTCTCCTCCTGTTTCCGGGTCGCTGGACCCACGGGGCCGTACCGCTTCACGCGATATACTGCGACAGAAGGTTTGCCGGCCGTCGTTCGTACGTGGACGGCGATTTGTAGGTACAACGCCCTCGGGTATGGGGAACACTACGTAGTCTACGAAGCCGTTGGCCGGTTCTCGTGAAACTACCGAGACCGCCTCGAATTCTCCGAGGCGGTCGCGAGCAGTCGGGAGAGTTCCTCTACTTCGACGGTCGCCTCCTCCTCCGCACCGGAGCGGATGAAGTAGAGGGCACGGCTCACGCGCCGGCGGGCGACGGCGGCAGTCGCCTCGTCGAGCGCAAGGCGGTGCAACCACTGGACCTCCTGCTGCAGCTGATGGACCAGCAGGGGGGTGGCCGGTCCCGAGGGGGGGCCGGACGGCGGAGCCTCCCGGTCCTCGGCCGGCGCCGACTTCCCGCCGTCGCCGGAATACCGGTACGTATACGCGAGGAGCCCGTCCAGCACGAAGAACGTCGAGCGCGCCGGGTCGGGCCCGGCGGGACGCAGGATCGGCTTTCCGAGGGTGTCCGCGATCTTCACGAGGTCGGAGAACGTCGCGACGGCCGTCACGGTCGTCCCCTTGGGCGCCGCTGAGATCACGGCGATCGCCTCGTCGTACGGCCGGATGATCTCTTCGAGCGGCGCGACCGGCTCCTCCTCCGGCCGTCGCGTAGCGACCCAGGCGCTGCCGCCGAGGCCCCCCACCGAGCCGACCAGGGCGAGGTAGGGGAAGGCCCCCGCCACGCCGCTGGTGGCCGTGGGAGGCGGTGGCGCGAGGAGCGAGCCCGTCGCCGCGTAGGAGAGGCCGCTCGGCGTGATGAGGGACCCCGAGAACGAGAAGTTCAGCTCGGGCTCTAACGCAAGCGACTGCTCCAAGCCCGCGGCCTCCACCGTACCCGTGATCACGGGGTCGAGGGAGAGGGTGTACCCGCTCCCGTAGTAGTCGAGCTGGCTGTTGATCGCCGCGGCGAGCGCAACGACCCGGCTCACGTTGATGGCGTACTGGAAGCCGAGCGTAGCGACGGTGGTGGCGGCCCACGAGGAGCTGTTGAGCGAGGTGAAGAGGGTCTTCGACCAGGCCGTGGTCGAGAGCGTGACCGCGAACGTCTCGACGAGCGAGACGGCCGCGGTGCGGTTCGTCTCGAGGGAGTAGGTGATCGATGAGTTGATCCAGTTGGTGATCGGCGCGAACAGGGTCACATCGCCCCCGTAGACCTCGGTCGAGTTGTTGTAGAGGTAGCTCGGCCGTACCGCCGCGGCGAACTGGCCGACCGAGCTCTCCGAGTAGGTGGCCACCGTGGTCCCCGTGGGCCCCGCGCCCGACGGGTGAGTCTCGGCATAGAGATAGTAGGCCGCCCATACGGTGGTGAGCACGAAGACGACGGCGAGGACCGCCGCCACCCGGCGGGCTCGGGGAGAGAGGGTCACGGTCGCCGCCCCCACCACAGCATCGGGACGAGGAGAAGAAGCACGATGACGGCTCCCGCAAAGAGCGGGTCGAGGATCAGAAACCCGACGTACGGTACGTACAGGACCACGGCCCCGTGGACGGCGCTGTACGGCACGGTGCACGGGTCCTGGGCCGGGTTCGCGTCCCCCTTGGTCTGGTAGACCCAGTTCGGTCCCGAGGAGACGACCCTGATGACGCGATGGACCGTCGGGGAGGGGAGACAGCTGACGCTGAATGCGATGATCGTGCCGACCGTGATCGCGCTGGGCGCGACGTGCTCGATCACGACCAGCGTTCCCCGCTCGAGCGTCGGGACCATGCTACCGGTCGCGATCGCGAGCAGCGGCTGGGACGTGCCCAGGACGGCCGGAAGGCCGTAACCCATCGAGATCGCGACGACCCCGACCACGGCGGCGCTGACGAGCAGCCCCCGCGCGCCCTGGCGGTCGCGGGCCCGGTTTCGGAACCGGTACCGGCGGGGGCCGATTCGTTCGCCGAGGTAGCGGAGGGCCTGGAGACGTGGCTCCTTCAGGCCGAGCCCGACGACGAGAAGGAGGACGGCTTCGGAGATCAGCGCAGACGCGAAGGCGACCTCCCACGTCGGGAAGGTCACCCCCACGGGAAGCAGCGCGCTGGCCGCGACGACCCCGCTCAGGAGCGTGACCGGGCCAAGAAGGCTCCACTGGGACTTGTAGAAGTACAGCGCGAGGACGATCCCGAGGACAAATTCGACGAGCGACGTCGAGAAGACGTACTCGACGGCCCCGGTCGGGCCCAGCAGCGGGAAGATCGTGAAGTTGGTCGAATAGAGCGAGAACGCTCCCGCCGAGAGCAGGATCGCCGCGCGGAGCGAGACGGCCTGGGAGAGAGTTCGGAAGAGGTAGCCGAAGAAGAGACCCGCCTCCGCGACCGCGACCACGGGGGCGCTCAAGAGGATGTACCCGAAGGCCCACACCGGGACGGGCGGGACCCTCCCGAAGCCGAAGAGGAACCCCGGGTCGATGCTCAGCGCCAGGTACAGCATCACGAGGAGCACCGAGAACGCCAGCGGCTGCACGAGCGGCCCCCGGACCGTGAAGCCGAAATCCCGCAGCGGCCGCCCCTCGAGCCGCGCCGCGAGCAGCAGGAGGCTCAGCAGGGCGCCCTGGACCGCGATGAACCCGACGTAGCTCTCATCGATCGTCAGCGCATGAGCCGCCACCGCGTACCCCTGGGTCATCCCGATGGCGACCACCGACACGCCCGCCGCGATCCCGAGGCCACGGCTGGAGGCGCCCCGGGGTCGGGGGGCCGTCGAAGGTTCGCGCATCGCGGCCGGTCGCGCCATGGAGTGGTTCACTTCCCTGGACGGGCCCGAGCCGGCGGGCGACGCGGCGGCGGGTCCTCGTCCGCGAGCAGGTGGTTGGCCATCACCGACCCCTCGGGCTCGGGTGCGCCGAGGTGGCCGAACCACGGGGGTGTCGTGGTCGTGGGGAGGTCGAGGGAACGGTGGCCTCCGGACCGTCCGGCCTCAAGTACGAGGGAGCCCGCGGCCGATCGGACCACCTCGTTCCATGCGAGAATGGAGACGTACCGGACGGCCCCCTTCGAAGGCAGGCCGGGGGGTTTCGAGCCGTTGAACCCCCGGTGGAGGTCGAGGAGCGCGGCGTCGACCTCCGTGCTCCGAGCGAGCAGACGCTGGATCACCTCCAGCACCGCGTCCGCCCGGGGCAGCAGCTGGTACCCTTCGGGGGTATCCTGAACCAACTGGAGCGAGAGGCAGAAATCGAGGTACGGCTGGAACGACGTCGGGTTGAGGTTCGCGAGGCCGATGATGTGAGTCTTCTTCCCAGTCTCCCGGATCGCCTCTAGAAAGTCGCGAAGGACCTCGAGCCTGGTTCGGTACTTCCTCGGCCCCATGCATCCTACTTCACGGCCCGTAGGCTCAGCCGTGACCCGGTTAGGACTCCGGCGCCGTATCGATGTATATCCCTTATATCTGCCGATGACGGGGGATTTGGGATGGGCTCGACTCCGGCCTGTCCCGGTTGGCCTCCGCGTCGAGGTGGAAACCGATGAGCCGCGTACGTGCCGCGCTCGGCCCGTCCCGTCTTCCTCCGAGAGTAGCAATTTCGGCACGTATCAGCCTGGAAATGGCGTAAATCCTGCCGGCAACCCCGCGCGCACCGGCGAAGGAATCTCTGCCCCGGGGGGGTCTCGGCCCCGGGCGGCGAGCCGAACCGGGCCCGGGCCTAGCCGCTCCCCGACCTCGTAGAGCGCCCGGGGTCGTCTGAATCCTGGAGTCTCCCCCGAGCCCCGAGGGTTTGATCCAAGGCGGGGACCAGCACCGGCCACCATCGGCCTAGGGCAGCGGCCCAGGGCCGAGACGGGTCAGTCCGACATCGATCGCAGGGGGCAAGGCAACGGCACGGGGCGGGAGTCAGCCCCACCCTCGAGCTCGAGCTACGGGAGCTCGGTGGGAGCCCCGATAGGGAGGGAGATCCGCGGCAGGGTCTTGGCCACGCCGCGGCATCGCGCCTGCCCGAGCCGGATCCGTGGGACGGTCGAACCCCGGGAAGTCCGGATGGCCGTTCCCCTCGCGCGCTCCCGTTGCGTTCTGCGCAATCCCACCCCGGTCTTAAGGCTGATATCGTCCTCGGGCACGGGGCTCCACCCGCCGTCCGGGCGGGATGGACGACCTTGACCGCTCCCCGTTCGTTTGCGGATGCCCTCCGGGCCCGACCGCTCCTGTTCGAGCCGGTCCCGCCCGCGCTCCGGGCGAGCGCGGCCCGCGCGGCGCGCTACACCGAACAGCTCCTCGGCCTTCTCCGCGAGATCCCCCGCCTCGACGCACTGATCGTCCCGGAGCTCGTCGACGAGAACCACGAGGGCCGCCCGTTCTACCGCTCGGGAGACCCGAGGGATTTCGCCCGCGCCCTGTCGGTGGCAGCCGACCGGGACGTGGTCGTCAACAAGGTCGTCGCCCACCTGCCCACGGAGGATGCCGTGGACGCCTGGACGCGCGAGACGCTCGAGCGCACCATCCGCCACGTGGTCCTGGTCGGGGGTTCGAGCCGGTACATTCCCTACCCGGGCCCTCCGGTCATCGAGGCCAACCGGCGGTCGGGGCCCCTGCTGGCCTCGTCCGGGGGCCTCCTCGGGAACATCTCCATCCCCCAGCGAACGGGCGAGTCGCACCGGATGCTCGCGAAGACGAAGGCGGGCGCCGCCTTCTTCACGACCCAGATCCTGTTCGATTCGGAGGCCATCGTCAAGGTCCTCCGGGAGTACGAGCGCCGGTGCCGGGAGGCCGAGACGCCGCCGGCGGCCGTGCTGCTCAGTTTCGCTCCCCTGACGGAGGAGACCGACTCCGAGTTCGTGCGGTGGCTCGGGGCCGACATCCCCGAGCGGGTGGAGCGTTCGATCCTCGATGGAGAGGAGGTCGATGCCGGCGCGCGGTCGGTGGCCAACGCGTTGCGCGTCTGGGAGGAGGTCCTCGCGGGATACGCGCCCGGCGACGTCCCGGTCCCACTTGGGGTCAACGTGGAACAGATCAGCCAGCGCCATCTCGCCGCCGCGGTCGACATGCTCTCGGCGTTCGCGGCGGTCATCGACCGAAACGCCCCGGCCGAGACCCGGACGCGGGCCGGCTAGGCGCTACCGCGGACCCGAGCCGGGTCCCGACCGGGCCGTACGCGCGCGGCGGGCTCCCTCGACCATGTTCCGGAGCTTCTGGTAGGCGACCTCGAGGCTGCGGGTGCGGAGCCCGCAGTCCGGATTGACCCAGATCCGGGCCGGGTCGCCGAGGACCCTCGAGGCCCGCTCGATCCGGTCCTGCACCGTCTCGGGCGTCTCGATCACGTCGCGGTGCACGTCGAGCACGCCGAGCCCGACCTGGCGGGTGTCCCCGAACTCCCGGAGGAGGGCGAGCATCGCGTAGGCATCGTGGTCCTCGGTGTCCCGGTTCGCGAACTCCCAGGCCCACTGGCGGCAGCGTTTCGCCTCGAGCAGCGCCGGGAAGAGCGAGCGGTAGTCGGAGAAGCAGATGTGCATCGCGAACTCCGCGTCCAGGCCCTCGGTGGCCGCGTTGAACCCTTCGACCACCAGGTCGGCCTCCTGGGGATGCGTTCCGGCCGCGGGTTCATCGACCTGGATGACCCGACATCCCCGTTCGATCATCGCCGCGAGGGTCGGACGGATCGCCTTCCGGGCGACGTCCACGACGAACTCCCGGCGCGCTCGCTGACGGGCGTCCCGGCCCATCCACGCGGCCTGGCGTTTCAGGTAGTACTCGTTGAACGACCAGTCGACGATCGTGTACGGGCCGGTCACCGGCAGCTTCGGGACCGCGTGGGTATGGGCCTGGACGAATCCGAACTCCTCGAGGTCGTACGGGTGCTCGAGCCGGACCTCCCCGGTGACGGCGCCCTTGAGGTAGTACTTGTTGTCGAAGGAGCGCACGTGGCCCAGCAGCTGAAAGCCGCCCATCTGACGGACCGCGTGCTCGTACATCTCGACCCGCCGGGCCTCTCCGTCGTACACCCGGGTCAGCCCCGCGGTCTCCAGGAATCGGATCGCGAACTGGGCTCCCCAGTCCCGGACCAACCCGGTCGGCGTGCTCGTCGAGCCGCCGTCCAGGAAGGCCCGTACCCGGGGGTCGTCCGGATCGGCGAACTCGAGGCGACGGTTCCACTGCTCGAACTCGGCCCGCGCCGCCGGCGTCAGCCGGGCCCCGCGCTGGCCCTGGAGCTGCCAGAGCGGCCGGGCGAGGCTGCCGATCTCCTGCGTGGGGAACAGTTCGGCTGCGCTCATGCGCTCCCCCCGTTCGGTGCGAGGAGGGCGCGGGTGGCGGGCAGCGCCGCCAGCTTGCGGACCGCCGCATCCCACGGGAGGAGGTCGAGCGGCCCTCCCGGCCCGAGCCAGACCTCGGTGGGACGGGCCAGGTCGACGGCCGCCGTCACCCGCGCGGCGGCCTCCTGCGGGTCCTCCACGAGGGTCGTCCGGGGGTCGAGGCATCCGAACCCGAGGCCCCGTCCCGGAGGGAATCGGCCGAGCGAGGTCGGCTCGGTCTCGGCGAGGTCGACGCCGACCGCGGAGACCGGGAGGCGTCCGAGGAGCGGCAGCGCGGGCTGCGCGTCCCCAAAGTAGGTCCACACGAGCGAGGTGGCATCCCCTGCCGCCTCGGCGATGGAGCGGTAGGCGGCGATCGTCGACTCGGCCGCCGGACCGACCGGTGGGCGGGTGACGAGCAGCGGCTCCTGGAACTGGAACGTGCGGTACCCGAGCCCCCGGAGCTCGCCGACCTCACCTGCGAGCAGCCGACCGAGACGGTGGACGAGAGCCTCCGGGGTCTCCCCCGAGCGATTGTCGAGCATCCCGGCAAAGGTGAACGGGCCGGGGAGCGCCGCCTTCGCCCGGTGGGCCGGGACCGAGGCGCGGGCCGCCGGAAACCACGGGGCGAGGGAGCCGGCCACGCGCTCCGGCGGGGCGTGAAGGATCGGCTGGCGGTAGAAGGTGTTCGTCTCGAACCATCGGGTGACCGGTCCGACCTCGAACCCCGACCAGTTCATCGCGAACGGTCGGAACAGGTCCGCCCAGGTCAGGTATCCGCCCGTCTGCGGGGCGAGCTGGAACCGGTCCTCGATGCCGAGCAACTCGTCCCCGGTCGAGCGGTACAGCCGGTCCACCGCGGCCTCGTCCGTGCGTCCCCGGTCCAGGTCCCGGGTCGCTCGGACCAGCGCCTCGGAGCGGGGGAACGGACCGGTGAGGCTCGTGTGGACCTCCATGGCCCTCGGCTCGTGTGCGGGCGGGCTTAACCGTGTCGCCGGACCGCGCGGATGCGGCCGAGGAAATGCCGTTGCGCAGGAGACAACGGAGCGGGGGGTTGGGACCCGGTCGCGGCCAGCGGCGACGCGGCTTCGGCCCGGTGACTCCGTCCTCGATCCCGGCGGGCGCCGGGGCCCCGTCGAGGAGGGTCGGACGACGGCGCGCCGGTACGTTCGTGGACGGCCCCCTCCGCCGGGGCTAGAGGATCGGCCGCTCGTCGTCCGAGACGATGGTTCGGACCGGCAACACCGCGCCGACCGGTGGCTGGCGGCTCGCCTCCTCGGCCTTGAGGCGGTCGAACGTGATGCCCCGGATGAACGGCCGGGCCCCGATCGGGGAGAGGCAGGTGGTGATGAGACCCACTCCCGCGACGATCGTGTACGTCGTGGTGTCGAAGATGCCGTCCGTGAGGAGGATGGTCGCCATCGCCAGCTCCACGGCCCCTCGGCTGGTCAGGAGCCATCCGGCCGCCATCGACTCCTTCCGAGACCAGCCGAGCGCTCGGGTGATCACGGTCCCCATGAAGATCTTGATGCTCAGCGCGAAGACGCACAGCAGCGCGAACAGGAGGACGGCTACGGGCGAGGAGAACAGCGCGGCGAAGTTCGTGTTGAACCCGACGAGCGCGAAGAAGAGGGGGATGAAGAACCCCCAGGTGATCACCTCGAACATGAAACTGACGGACCGGTGCTCGCGCGCGCCGGCGCTCTCGGGGGTCACCAGGAGTCCGGCGTAGAACGCGCCCACGACGAACGTCAGCCCGAGGTACTGGGAGTAGAGCGCGGCCGCGCGCCCCATCACGATCAGCAGGGCAAAGCCGGCTTCCCTCGACCGCCAGCTCTCCCGGAACCGGCGGACCATCCGGTCCCAGATGCGCAGGTCGCGCAGCGCTCGGAGGAGCATGTGGACGGCCAGGACGCTCGTGAGGAACAGGGCGACCGTGGCCGAGGCGATCACCACCGCGAGGAGCGGGCTCGCTCCGCTGCTGCTCACGCTCAACAGGATGGCGAA
>JASHTC010000154.1 GCA_030040755.1 Thermoplasmata archaeon
GCGCCAAGCGGACCGGCTCGGGTACGTGCCCCTCCACGGTGGTCCGGCGGACCAGCAGAGCCGCCTCCTCCCGACGACAGCCGACGGCGGCGACGAGGAGTGGGAGCTCCGGGTAGGGGAGCGGGAACAATCGATGGGCGCGCAGGCGGCGCCACCGGCGCGCCGAGTCCCGCGGAAACCATTTGCGGAGGGCGGCGTGGATCGCCGGAAAGTCGGGGGCGTGCCGCGTGACGGCCACGACCGGCAGCCTCAGCTCCGTGTGGAGCCGGTCGAGGTCGATCACGTTGAAGCCGCCGACGACCGCCCCGTCTAGGAGGACCGCCCGAACGCTCTCGAGGCCGCCGGTGGCCCGCACCAGCCGCACGATCTCCTCGGCGGCGTCGTCCCCGTCCACCCGGACCCGGCCGAGGCGGACCGACTCGACCCTCAGGGGGACGGCCATCGACACCGCGGCGACGGGGGCCCACGTGTCCTCGCGGGAGAACGCGCCGTCGTCGACGCCGACCACGTGGAAGTGGGGCTTTGCGAGCGCCCGCCGCAAGGCTAAGACCCCCGGGCGGCTCGGTCGCCCTCGATGGTCGGTCCTGCCGTCACGGTCCGATGCCCGGCGTGCGGCACGCCGTTGCGTGCCGTCCTGGCCCCCTCGCCGCCGACGCAGTGGTTTCCGTGCTCCCAGTGCCATGCCCCGGTCCCGGTGGTCGTACCCCGGGACCCTCCGCCGCTGTACAGCTGGGAGGTCGTGCCGGGACTTTACCCCGCGCTCCCGCCGCCCCATGTCCCCCGCTGGAGGGTCCGCCGCATGGCCGCCGGTGCGCTCGTCGGCGTCGCGCTCGTCGCGGTCGTGCTCGCGGGCGTATTCGGCTACTACGCGTTGGTCGCGTCCGCCCCCGGAAGCTTCGACGCCAACGGGGTGGTTCTGCTCGGGCACAAGTCGGGAAGCACCACGCCCGGCGCCGGGGTCTCGGTGACGGCGACCACCGAGAACGGCGCCTCGTACCAAGCCGTGACCGCGCTGGACGGCTCCTTCGCTTTCTCGGGCCTGCCGACCGGCGGACTCACCCTCGAGTTCAGCGACGCCGGCTACTCGACCGTGTACGTCTACGCGTTCGTCTCCACGCTGTACTCCGCGGGCGCCACCGGGCTTGAGGTGACGATGGGCCCGGGGGCGGCGAACAACAACTCGTCGTTCGCCCTGACGCCGTTCACCGACCTCGAGCAGTTCGTCGCGGCGATCGGGGCGGGAGTCGTCCTCCTCGGGTTCGTAGCCATCGTCGCGGGCTACGCCGCCCTCCTCACGGTCCGGGCCGACCGGCCGGCGCTCGGCGTGGTCGGTGGCGGGGCGGGACTGATGGCACCCCTGGCCCTCGCCTACCTCGCCCTCGGCGACCCGTTCCCGTGGCTCGTGGCCGGCTCGGCCGCGTTGGCCCTGCTCGGGGGGTTCGCCCTCGCGATCCGCGCGGTCCAGATGGCCCAGACCGGCCCCGCGGCCTCCTAGGCCGCCCGGACGGCGGCCCGAAGGGGGGAAGGGTAGGCGAGCCACAATGGTCGGGACGGTGCGGGTCGGCTGCTCCTCCTGGACCTCCGACGCATGGTGGGGTCGGGTCTACCCCCGGGGTCTCGCGGACGGGGAGCGGTTGAGGGTCTACGCTCGCCTGTTCGATACGGTGGAGGTCGACTCGACCTATTACCGGAGCCCCGCCCGCGCGATGGTGGAGGGGTGGCGCCGCAAGACTCCGGAGGGGTTCCTCTTCGCCCTCAAGTTCCCCCGGGACCTCCTCGACCCGAAGGTTCCCCTCGACCGTGCGGCGGTGGACTCGTTCCTCGCGAGCGCCCGCGCACTCGGCCCCAAGCTCGGTCCGGTCCTGCTCCAGTTCCCTCCCTGGGTCCGGCCCGGTCGGGCGGCGACGTTCCTCTCCTCCCTTCTGGACGCGCTCGACCCGAGTCTCCGATACTCGGTGGAGCTGCGCGACGCGGGGTGGTACCACGGCGAGGTCTGGGCGCGTCTCCGCCGCGAGCTGACCGAGCGGAGGGTCGCGCTCACCTGGTCGTTCCTCACGTACCTGGACATCCCACCGGAGGTGACCTCCGACTTTGTCTACCTGCGGTTCATCGGGGACCACACGACCGTCCCGGAGGATCAGCACGGAGAGGTCCGGGTCGACCGGAGCGCCGAGACCCGGCGGTGGGCCGAGCGCCTCCGGGAGCGCCAGGGCGCGCTCGGCACATCGTTCGTCTTCTTCAACAACCACTACGCGGGCTTCGCGCCGTCCTCCGTCAACGAGTTCCGGGACGCGATGGGGATGCCGCCCGTCGACACCGGACGGTACGCCCGGGGCGCCCTCCGCCTCGAGGAGTCCTGGGGCCGCGGGGACGCCTAGTTCGCGTCCCGGGGGCCGGAGACCGTCGGGCGGGCGGTCTCGGGGATCGGCCGGCGGGAGCGGTACCCCCCGTCGAGGCGGTGGTAGAAACCCACCTCGGCCTCGCCGAGGCGCCAGCAGAGGAAGACGACCTCCTTGTCCACCAACCCGTAGAAGTCGACGAGACCACCCGAGAGGTCCTTCACCTCGATGCCGTCCCGCTGCAGCGAGCGGACCGCCTCCTCGAGCCGGCGGGTCAGGTTCTGCCCCTCGGCGTCGAGCTGCGACTTTCGCTCGTGGTCGACGTGGTCCGCCGCGTCGACCTCCTTGCCCCAGAAGGCCGAGAGACGCTCGACCTCCGCCTGAACCTCGCTGAGCCGCTGGGCCCAGGAGCGCAGGCGGGGCAACAGTTCTCCGAGCTGGGCCAACCGGCGGTTCGCCTCGCCGACGGTCCAGAGGCGGGCGGGCTGCGGGATCTCGGGCTCCGGGTCGGGAGCGGGGTTGGCCATCTCTCTAGGAGAGAACGCGACGAGTATTTACGCCGGAGTTGGGGGGAAGGTAAGCGACGCGGGCCCGTCCCACTAGATGAGGTGGAGCTCCCGGCCCGCCTTCTCGAAGGCCGAGATGGCGACCGTGACGTCCTCCACGGAGAGGGCGGCGTTCATGATCGTGCGGATGCGCGCCTGGTCCTTCGCGACCATCGGGAAGACGATCGGGAGGGCGAATACGCCGAGCTCGAAGAGGCGCTGGCTCAGGCGTTTCGCCAGCCCGCTGTCGCCCACCATGACCGGCGTGATCGGCGTTTCGCTCTTCCCGGTCCGGAACCCGAGCTCCCGCATCGCCTTCTTGAAGCGCCGGGTGTGCTCCCAGAGGCGGCTCACGTGCTCCGGCTCGCTCTCGAGGACGTCGATCGCCGCGAGGCAGGC
>JASHTC010000155.1 GCA_030040755.1 Thermoplasmata archaeon
CGGTGGTCCCGGGGCGCGCGATGGCGACGGCCCTCATGGCCGTCCTCGGGCTAATCCTCTTCGTCGTGCTCTACCGGTACATCAACGGCGGGGTGGCCTCTCCGGCCGGCTCCGGGAACGGAACCCCCTCCACCCCCCCCGGCGGGTCGAGCACCCCCCCGTCCGGGCCGTCCCTCGGCGGAGGCGGGGGCGGCACCTTCCAGTTCCTCCACCTCCCGTCGTGGATCCTCTTCGCGGTCATCGCGGTCCTCTCGCTCGTGGTGGTGGCCGTCGTGATCCCGCGGGTCCGGACCTACCTGAGCGAGCGGGGCGAGGGGCGGCTCCCGCCGAGCGAGGAGGAGGAGGTCCGCCAGGTCCTCGGACGGGCCGCCGAGCGGCTCGCGGCCGGCAACGACGCCCGGGGCGTGATCCTCGAGCTCTACGGCGGCCTGCTGACCCGGGTGGCGCCGCTCGCCGGCAACATCGACCCCTCCACCCCAGAGGAGATCCGGGCCCAGCACCTTCTCCGGCTCGGGATCCGGCCGGAGGCGGCCGCCGAGCTGACGCACCTCTTCGAGGAGGCGCGGTACTCGAGCCACCCGCTCGGACCGGACGCCTCCGAACGCGCCTCGCGGGCGATCTCGGCGGCCACGGCCGACCTCGCGCGCGCGGCGCCGGAGCCATGAACCTTCCCCCGGACTGGCCCCTCCTTCTCCTCGCGGGCGGGGCGACGGTCCTGGCGATCGACGCGGGCGCGAACCTCGCCGTGGCGATCCCCGCGGGAGGCGTCGCGATCGTGGTCGCGGGCCTCCTGCTCCTGACCTCCCTCGGCCAGGTCGCTTGGCGACCGTCCGCCGCGCCGTCGCTCGAGCCGCCGACCGCGACCTCCAGCATGCGAGCCGCCTTCCGGGCCGGTCGCGCCGGCCGCATGTCGATTGTCGTCGAGCTGGACCGGGTCGAGCGGCGCGTCCTCGACCCCACTCTGCCGACCCGGTCCGCGGCGGAGGAGCACCGGATCCGCCACCTCTCGCCCGCCGAGTTCCGAGCCTACCTCAACGCGCGGCTCGACGCGATCGAGGCCCGGGACCTGTGATCGAGCCGCCCCCTCCGTCCTTCCGTTGGCGCCCCCTCTCCTACCTGCTCGTCGCCTTCGCGGTCGTCCTCTTCGCGCTCGGCGTCGCCGAGCGGAACCCGGTGCCGATCCTAACGGGGTTTCCGCTCCTGCTCGCCCCGATCGTCGCTCCCCTCATCGGGGTCCGTCGCACCCCGGTCGTGGCCGTGACGGGCCAGGTCGACGGAGCCGGGGGGACCATCGACGTCGTGTTCCGCCTGACGCCGGAACCCCCCGTCGCCCCGGGGGACCTTCGGGTGGTGGTGCCGACCCCGGACGGGGTGGACGAGCGGGGACCCCCGCGCGCCGCCCTCGAGGGGAAGCGCCTGCGCGTCGACCTCGCCTGGTCGGTCCCCCAGCCGACGGTCACGAGCGTTCCCCTGCCCCAGGTCCGATGGGAGGATGCGGTCGGGCTCATCGAGCGTCCCGTTGAGGTCTCCGGCGAGCCGCTCGCGATCGAACGGTACCCCCCGGAGCTCCACCGGGCGGGCGTCGTGCGCCTCGAGCATACGATCGCGCTGCCCGGAGAGACCCGCTCGCGGGCGATCGGCTCGACCGGCGAGTTCTTCGGGATCCGGGAAGCGACCCTGCACGACCCCCCGCGCGTGATCAACTGGCTGGCTTCGGCGCGGGCGGGCCGACGATTGGCCAATGAGTACGCGCTCGACCGGACCGGAGACGTCCTCCTCCTCCTCGACGCCCGCCCGACCCCGCTCGGTCCGACGATCGACGCGCGCCTCCTCGGGATCTCGCGCGCCGCCGCCTACGGACTGGCGGACGCCTTCCTGCAGGAGAAGACCCGGGTCGCCCTCGGAGTCTACGGCGAGTTCCTGACGATCCTGCCGCTGGCGACCGGCCGCACCCAGCGGCTGCGGGTCCACCAGATGCTGTTCCAGACGTCGCTCGCCGCCGTCGCGGGCCCCGCCGAACGGTGCGCCGTGACGCTGCGGCGGTACTACGCGCGGGGCATGACCACGATCCTCCTCTCCCCCCTCGCCGACGAGGAGTCGATCCTCCTCGTGCCGCACCTCCGGCGGCGGGGCTTCCACCCGGTCGTGCTCAGCCCCTCGTTCCTGCCGCTCGCCGCCCTGACCTCCGACCTCGGGGCGGAGGACGAGGCGATCGTCGGACGGGTGGGTCGCCTGCTCCGACGCGAGCAGATCGCCCGCACCTGGCGCGATGCTCCCGCCATCGACTGGGTGGACTTCTGGTCGCTCGGCGGGTTCGTCGACTTCCTCAACCGACCCACGCTGCGGGAGCGGGGGATATGACGGAGCCCGGGGCGAGCCCGGCGCGCCGTTCCCGGGTGGTGCGTTGGCCCCTCCTCCTCCTCGCGGTCGTCCTGGCCGGCTTCGGGACCCTGGGCACGCTGCCGCTCGCGGAGTCGGTGGCGGTGGCGCTTTCCTCCGTGGCGCTCGGCGCGGCTTTCCGCCTCCTGCCCCGCCGGTGGCTCCCTCCCGCGGCCCCGCTCCCCCCGCTGGTCGGGCTCGCCGTGCTGGCCGGCTACGCGACCGCCACCGGGGTGACCGCCCTCGCCGGGGGCGTGGCCGCCCTCGTCCTCCTGCTCTGGGTCGCGGACGACCCCGACCGGCTTCCGGGGGGGGCCGAACGGGCCCTGAACCGTCTGCTGATCCCCACGATCGGGCTCGGCATCGCCTGGGCGAGCGCCTTCCTCCTCCCGGGGAACGTCGCCCCGCTCGGGGTCGGGGTCGCCCTGCTCGTGGTCGTGGTGGTGCTGGTGGCCCTGCTGCTCCGCCGCCCGGAGGTGTTCGACCGGGATGCGGCGGCAACCTCATAGCGCCCCCGGCCCTCGGGACGGACGGCGCGGCACACGCCGTGCCCGGGTACCGTCGAAGGGTCCCTCTCGACTCAACGCGGACGGGTCGTCCGCAGAGGATGACGTGAGGACAACCCCGGTGTCCGACAACCCCGGCCGGGGTCAGACCGCGGAGACGGCGAACGCCCAGCCATGAGGCGGATCGTTACGGCCGGGGAACAGGGCCACCGAGCGCTTATACCGCGGCCGGTGTCGGGGTCGCGTTCCCGGGCTCCATGAAGGCGGCCGAGGCGGCGGTACTGGCCCAGAAGATCCGACAGTCGGTCGGCACGACCGTCGTCGGGCGGGAGGTCGCCGTCGAACAGGTCCTGGTCGGGCTGCTCTCGGACGGCCACATCCTGCTCGAGGACCTGCCGGGCCTGGGGAAGACGCTGATCGCGAAGTCGTTCGCGCAGGCGCTCGGCCTCGAGTTCCAGCGGGTCCAGTTCACCGCCGACCTGCTCCCCCACGACATCACGGGCGGGGAGATCGTCGACCCGACCACCAACCGCTTCACCTTCCGCCCCGGCCCGATCTTCACGAACGTCCTCCTCGCCGACGAGATCAACCGAGCCCCCCCCAAGGTGCAGTCGTCCCTCCTCGAGGCGATGCAGGAGTACCAGGTGACGAGCGAGCGGACGACGTACCCGTTGCCGCGTCCCTTCATGGTGCTCGCGACCGAGAATCCGATCGAGCTCGAGGGGACGTACCCCCTGCCCGAGGCCCAGGTCGATCGGTTCCTGCTCCGCCTCCAGGTCGGCTACCCGACGGTCGAAGAGGAACGGACGATCCTCGAGCGCCGGCGCGCCCGCCGGACCGAGGCGATGTCGGCCCCCCCGGTCATGGACCGGGCGAGCTTCCAGGCGCTCCAGGCCTCGGTGGAGGACGTCGAGCTCGAGCCGTCGCTCGCGGAGTACATCCTGGCGATCGTGCGCGGGACGCGCGACGACTCCCGCTCGGAGGTCGGCGCCTCGCCGCGCGGCTCGCTAGCCCTCCAGAAGCTCTGCCGGGCCCGAGCCCTCCTCCTCGGCCGGGACTTCGTGGTCCCGGACGACGTCAAGGTCCTCGCCGGACCGGCGCTGGCCCACCGGGTCGTCGTCAAGCCCGAGCCCTGGATCCGGGGAGTACGAGGCTCCGACATCGTGCGGGGGATGCTCGACCGCACGCCCGTGCCGAAGGTCCGCTGACCGGACGCGCGACGGGCCTCGGTCCCTCCGTAGCCCTTCCTTGGGGTACCCCGACCCGCCGCCGGGGCCGGCCCGCTAGCGGCGCAGGCGAGGGTCCAACGCGTCCCGGAGGCCATCGGAGATGAAGTTCACGCTGATGGCGAACATGAACAGCATGATCCCGGGGAAGAGCATCATCCACCAGGGGACGAACACGGGCAGGTTCAGCTCGTAGCTCGTCAACAGGTTCGTGAGCACCGAGGGGTCGACCGACATCGCGCTGAGCGCCCCCCACTCGGGGAAATCCGGGGTGGGGAAGATGGCGGTGAACCCGAGGAAGATCAGCGCCCCGATCAGGAGGGGGACACCGCCGACGTCCAGGGACATCTGGACGAACACGGGGTAGACCGAGTTCGGGATGATGTGCTTGCGGATGATGCGGCCGCCGGAGGCGCCGCTCGCCTTCGCCGCCTCGACGTACTTCTGCTCGCGGGTGACGAGGACCTGGCCCCGTACGATGCGGGCATACAGCGGCCACCAGACGATCACGAACCCGACGATCAGGAACGTGATCCGGGTCGAGAGGGAGTCGCCGAAGACGGCGAGCTGGGAGACGACGGCGATGACGATGAGGACGAAGAGAAGCTGGGGGATGGAGAGCATGATGTCGACGAACCGCATCAGCGCCTCGTCCACCGCCCCGCCAAAGTACCCGGCGACCGCCCCGACGAGGAGCCCGATGCTCGCACCGAGCCCGACGATGGAGAAGGAGAAGGTCAGGGACCAGTCGGACCCGCGGAGGATCCCCTGGTAGAGGTTGTAGAAGTACGAGCCGCTGATGCCCACGGAGGCGTCCACGAACGAGCCGAGCGGCAGCGGCCCCGCATGATACGGCACCAACGATAACGTCGGGGCGATGAACGACGGGTAGGCGGTCGGCGTCACGTAGCAGTTCGGCGCGGGGGCCACGGTCCCCTGCGAGTAGACGCAGATCGAGTTCGGCTGGCCTTCGCAGAAGGTGTTGGTCGAGCCCGGGGTGTAGACGCAGTAGGGGGTCATCGAGGTCCACGGGTACGGCTGGGTCGCCGCGTAGACCGCGAGCAGGACCAGGAAGATGATCACCCCGAGCCCCACCATGGCCAGGGTGTTCCGCCGGAGGAAGTACCACGTCCGCTTCATCTGGGCGACCCGGGGGCTCGGCCGACGCCCCCGTCGGACCGCCGCCTCCGGCTCGGTGGGGTCCGCGGCGATGCGGGTCGGCTCGAGGGTCGGGTTGACGCCGCTCATGGTCTACCCCAGCCTCACGCGGGGGTCGAGGTAGGCGTAGACCACGTCGACGATGATGTTGGCGATCACGACGATGAGAGTGAACAGGATCGTCGTACCGAAGATGAGCCCGAAGTCGTACGGCTGGAGGACCGAGAGCGCAAGCGCGCGCCCGACCCCGTTGAGCCCGAAGACCTCCTCGATGATCGGGAAGCCCCCGATGAAGAAGGCGAACGTGAGCCCGAGGACCGTGATCGTCACGTTGAGGGAGTTACGGCCCGCGTGTCGCTTGGTGACGACGTGCTCCGTCACGCCCTTGGCCCGCGCCGTGCGGACGAAGTCGAGGTTCATGACCTCGAGCATGCTGTTCCGGACGAACCGGAGCAGGACGGCGATCGTCCCGTAGGCGATGATCAGCGCCGGGATGATCATCCGGAGGATGGTGTCCCCGGCGAGGGCCCACTGCCCGTGGATCGCGGCGTCGATCGTGGGGAACCCGGTGGGGGTCGACTCGACCCCGCTGATCAGCCAGGGAGGATAGTTGTTGTTGGAGGCGACCGAGCCCGGCATGCACCCGGCCGCCGGCCAGGAGCCGTGCAGCGTGTTGAACGGCCCGTTACAAGTCGTCCCCAGGTGGTAATTGTAGATGACGAGAACGGCCCCGATGAGGGCGAGCGAGCCCAACAGGAACGACGGGATGGCAAACCCCGAGAAGGACATGACGC
>JASHTC010000156.1 GCA_030040755.1 Thermoplasmata archaeon
GCCCGCTGGTCTGCCAAGTTAGCCTATGCTCCCTCCGGCTCCCCCGGGAGTTCCGGGAGAGATATCCTTTGTTGTCACCGCCCGGGGGGTTTCGTGGGCGCGCGCCGGACCCTCGGAACCTTTATCTGAAATATCATTTGTCTGCTGGCTCATGTCATTGAATAGCCCCCCCGACTCCGCCCCCCCACGTGCCGCCCGCACTCTCGCCGTGACCTGGGTCATCGTCCTGATGCTGATCGTCGTGGGCGGGGCGGTGGCGGCGACCGCTGCCTACTACGACCTCCGGCCCGCCGCGACCTCCTCCTCGCCCGGGACCCATAGCTCGACACCGCGAACCATCAACGTGACCGACGACCTCGGCCGGCATGTGACCGCCCCCTACGACCCGGACCGGGTCGTCGTCCTCGGACCCAGCATCATGGACATCATGTACCGGTTAGGCCTGCGCCACGACGTCGTCGGCGTGGACTGCTACGCCGCCGCGGACGGAGGCCTATCGGAGGATTACTCGCCGGATCAGATCTCGCTGTGGAATCTCAACTCCTCGATGTGCGTGCAGATCGGGCCGGAGTTCGCTCCGTCGACGCTCGCGGCGCTCGCGCCCGAGCTCGTGCTCGCCTCCACGATCGTCTCCATCAGCGCGGTCCTCACGATCCAGAGCACCCTCGGGGTCCCCGTCGTCATGATCCAGCCTCCCACCCTCAGCGGGATCCTGGTCGACGACACGCTCGTCGGCGAGATCTTCAACGTCAGTGCGCCCGCCGCTACGCTGAACGCCGAGCTCTCCACCGAGCTCTACAACGCGACCAACTTCACCGAGTACCAGTACACGCTGCCGACGGTGCTCGTCACCTACGATGTCGACACGAACGGATACTGGACGTTCGGGCCCGGCACGTTCGGGACCTCGCTGGTCGAGGTGGCCGGCGGGGCGAGCATCAGCGCTTCCACCACCACCGCCTACCCCGAGCTCACCGCTTCCGAGGTGCTGGCCGACAACCCCCAGTGGATCATCTACGGCGTCGGGTTCGGCCTCAACGAGAGCACCTACGCCGGGGGCCCGGATTGGTCGGACTTCCCGGCCGTGATGAACGGCAACCTCACGGGGCTCAACTCGAACTGGTTGACCGAGCCGGATCCTACGATGATCCTGGACGGTCTCCCGGCGCTCCAGGCCGCGCTCTATCCCGGACTCACGTAGGGCGGCGCGGGCGGTCGTGACGAATCGGCCCGCCGCCCGCCGGACCCGTCGACGGAGGCTCCTCGCCATCGGCCTAGGGGTCGGGGGGCTGCTGCTCGTCTTCGTCTCCACGCTCATCGGGCTTCCCGACATCGCGCCCCGACTCGGCTTCCAGATCCTGCTCCACCAGCTCTCGGGGGGTCGGATCTACCCCGCGGCCTGCGTCGGCACCGGACTGACGGTCTCCCAGTGTTCGACGTACACGTTCATCGTATGGGACATCTACCTTCCCGTGGTGCTTCTCGCCCTCATCGTGGGGGCCGCCCTCGGCCTCGCCGGAGGAGCGCTCCAGGGCCTGTTCCGCAACCCGCTCGCCGACCCGTTCCTGCTCGGGATCTCGAGCGGAGGGACCCTCGGAGCGGCGATCCTCTTCGTCTACCACGTCGGGGAGGCGGAGGCCGACCTGTACCTCCCGCTCTTCGCGTTCGTCGGCGCGATCTCCACGGGCCTGACCATCCTGGTCGTCGCGCGCGGGAGGTACAGTTCGGTCGAGACCCTGCTCCTCACCGGGGTCGCGCTGGCCAACCTCATCTCCGCGGTCCTCGCCCTCGTCCTCCTCTACAACGCGGTCGCGGGCGAGCAGGTCACGTTCTGGCTGCTCGGCAGCCTCGAGTCGGCTACCTGGCAGGTCGACGGCCTCGCGTTCGGCGGGGTCCTCGTCTTCGGGACCTTGCTCTGTCTCCACGGCCGGGAGCTGAACCTGCTCCAGCTCGGCGCGGACGTCGCCCAGAGCGCCGGCGTGGACGCCCCGGCGGTTCGCCTTCGGGTCATCCTGCTCGCGTCGCTCGTCACGGCGATCGCGGTCGCCTTTACCGGCGTCATCGGGTTCGTGGGGCTCGTCTCGCCGCATATCGTCCGCCGGCTCTTCGGGAGCGACTACCGGGTCGTCCTGCCGGGGGCGGCGGCGTTCGGGGCCCTGTTCCTGCTCGTGTCGAGCGACGCCTCGTTCCTGCTCTTCCCCACCTCGCTCCTTCCCATCGGGATCTTCACGGGGTTCGTCGGGGTCCCGGTGTTCCTCTTCCTCCTCTACCGCCAGCGCCGAGCGAGCACCATGGTGACGATGTGACGCCGGAGACCCCCGCCGTCCGCCTCCGCGGGCTCGGCGTGCAGTACGGGACCCGGACCGCGCTGCAGGCCGTCGACCTTGAGGTCGACGTGGGGGAGTTCGTCGCGCTGACCGGGCCGAACGGTTCCGGGAAGACGACCTTACTGCGCGCGCTGCTCGGCTTCGTCGAGCCCGCCTCCGGGACGGTGGAGGTGTTCGGGATCCCCCTCGGGACGCTCTCGATCCGAGAGCGGGCGCGTCGGGTCGCCTGGGTCCCGCAGACCGAGCCGCAGCGCGACGACGTCCCCCTGCTCCAGTACGTACTCTACGGCCGGTATCCCTTCCACGGGCCCCTGGACCGGGACTCGGAGGCCGAGCACGCGCTCGCGATGCGGATCCTCACGGAGGTCGGCCTGGCCGACCGGGCGGCCGACGGTCTCCTGTCGATCAGCGGCGGGGAGCGGCAGCGGGCGATCCTCGCCCGAGCCCTGGCCCAGGAGGCGCCCCTCCTCCTCCTCGACGAACCGACCACGCACTTGGACATCGGGCACCAGCTCGACCTGCTGAGCCGCGTGCGCGCCCTGGCGCGCGAGCGAAAGGTCACCGTTCTCGCCGCCCTGCACGACCTCAATCTGGCGGCTCGCTACGCCGACCGCATCGTGGTGCTCTCCCGCGGACGGCGGGTCGCCGATGGTGTCCCTCGCGATGTGCTCTCCGTGGACCTCCTGGCCCGGGTCTGGGGGGTCGACGCCGACCTGGCGGTGGATGCGCGCACCGGCCTCCCCTACCTGCTCCCGCGGCGGCTGGTCGTGGAGAGTCCCCCCGCCCCGGGCAGCCTCGCGTTGGGGCCGGTGCATGTGGTCGGGGGCGGGGGCGCCGCCGCCCCGATGATCCGCGCCCTCGTGGACGAGGGGTTCCGCGTGACCGCCGGCGCCCTGCACCTGCTCGACACGGACGCCGAGACCGCAGAGGCCCTCGGGGTCGTCGCGGCGGTCGAGGGCCCGTTCGCCCCCCTCAGCCCTGCGACGCGGACCCGTCACCGGGTGCTGCTGGGGGAGGCGAAGGCGATCGTCGTGGCGCCGTTCGCCGTCGGACCGTCCAACCTCGCCAACCTCGAGGACGTTCTCGAGTTCGTGCCCCGGACCCCGACGGTGGTGATCGACCCCCCCACGGCGCAGTCGCTCGACTTCGCCGGCGGGGCGGCCACGCGGGCCCGCGAGGCGCTCCGACAGGCGGGAGCGACGTTCGTCCCGGACGTGGGGGCCGCCCTGCACGCGGTGCAGGCGGTCCTATCGACGACGTCCGCTCCGGCGCGGGCGACCGCGGCCGCGGTCGAGGGGTAGGAACTCGAGC
>JASHTC010000157.1 GCA_030040755.1 Thermoplasmata archaeon
GAGGAGAAAGCGGCGCACGCCCGGGCGCGAGGCGCCCGGGACCTAAAGCTCTGGGCCCGGCGCGACCTATTCGGGCCGCGCGGGGTGGCGACGGGGCTTGGTCATGCGCGACGGAGGGGTCGGCGCGGGCATCGGGTTCTGCTTGCGCTCCAGCCAGATCTCGTCCCCGAGCTCGTGGTAGACGGCGTGGGCGGCCAGCCCCGTCCCGCGCTCCCCGTGCGGGAGGAGGAAGCCTCCCGAGCGATTCGCGTTCGAGGAGTAGACGACCTCGGTCTCCCCGGCGGCGGCCATCGCCTCGGTCTCCTCCCGGGCGAGGTCGAAGATGCGGTCCTTGCGGAACATCCAGTAGTGGATGCGCCACTCGCGGCCGTCGTAGAGGGTCGTCTCGTCCCGCTCGGTCTCGAGGATCCCCGTGTCTTCGAGCATGTAGAACGTGTCGCGGTCGTCGGGCTCGAGCACGTTGTCGATGATCCGCTGGTTGAACCCGAAGAAGTTCAGGACATGGGCGGCGATCGAGCGGGCGTCCTCCGGGCGCATGCCCTCATGGCCGACCGAACGACGGATCGCCTTCGCAAGGGAGTCGAAGTCGACCGGGCCGGCGACGTCCTGGAGGGTGACGTCGGTCGGGATCCCCGACCGGGTGACGGAAACATCCGCCGCGGTACGGAGGGGAACGGGGTTCCGGAGCGTGTACCGCTTCCCTGAGCCTGCAGCGTTCGGCCTAGCGGTACCACGCATGCAATTCAATTGGAAGGGATTGTATAAATAAGTTAGGAAATCCGCCGACTTTTCCATCCGTTATACCGCGTCGAGCTACGTCATATACCGGGCCGGCGGGAACGCCCGACCCGCTGCAGCAGCCGCACCGCCGGCTTCCACTCCTCCTCGATCTGGGCCTCCAGGGGGGCCAGCCCCGCCATCGCCTCGGGGAACGGGTAGAGGGAGCGGGTGAGGTAGACGTGGGCGAACGGCCCGTTCGACGGCTGAGCCCAGGGCCGGCCCTCGTCGACCACCGCCCGGTACTCGTAATACTCGGGGGCCGGCACGAACCAGACGATGCCGTCATCGGAGCCCCGACCCGCTCGGGGCCCGTGCTGGGTCAGGCGCAGTCCGAGGTGGCTGACGAGCGCGCTCGGGATCGTGAAGACGTGGCGGTCCCCGGGCCGGGCGGACGCGAGGAGGCGGCTCCGCACCGTCTCGACCGCCAGCGCCTCCCGGGCCGGGTACGTCGCGACGACCCGGGCCACCCCGGCTCCCCGGCCCAGGAAGGAGATGGTGCGGCTCGGGTCCCGCTGCACCCCCTCCTCGGGCCGGTACCCGATCAGCTCCGCGACGTCCCGGGGAAGCTGCAGCGTCAGCCAGGAAGGGTGGGAGGCCCACACCACGACGTATTCCATCGGACGACCGGCTCGAGGGGGTCGACGCTATAAGAATCCTGGGCCGCCGCCTGGGCACCGTTCACCCCCGGAGGCTGCTCCCGAGGATGGCGTCCACGACCTCCTGGAAATCCTGGGTGTGGAGCGAAAGGTCGGCGGCCCGTTCGGTCTCGGGACGACGGGCGTTCAACGCGATCCCCTCCCCGACGCGGGGGAACACCGCGGCGTCGGCCTCGGAGTCCCCCACGTGCACGACCTCGGAGGGCCACGCTCCCTGGCGGCGACAGAGGAGCGCGAGACCGCCGAGCTTGTCGCCGTGCACCCCCTCCGGCCGCCCGATGAGGACCCCCACGGGCTGCCGTCCCACGAGACCCGCCGCATCGTCGAAGCCGGCGAACCGACGATACCACTCCGTCACGTAGGGGGGATTGTGGGTGAGGAGGGCGACGCGGAGTCCTTCCGCGTGGAGCCGGGCGACCCCCTCGGGGATGTTGGCCAGCTTCGGCGTGCGCGCGAGCACGCGCTCGACCTCGACCAGGGTCCGACCCTCGGTCAGCTCGAGGAGGCCCGTGAGCTCGCCGTCCTCGTCGAGCTGGCCGGACCGGAACCGGCGGACCAGGGACCGGAACTCCTCCTCCCGCCCGAACTGCCGGGCCAGCTCCCGCCAGCCATGGACCGTCGTGAGGGTCCCATCGATATCGACGGTCGCCATGCGCCACGGCGGCGAGGTCATGGGGTGGGGGTTCGGCTCCCGATCCCCATCAGGATGCCGCCGACCCAGAGGAGCATCATCCCGGCCCCCGCGACCGGCAGGATCTCCCCGAACTTCCCGGGTGCGGTCGGCAGGAGGATCGACAGGAGGAAGAGGCCCACGAAGGTGAACAGCAGGCCGAGCCCCACCTTCCCGGACCGGGAGAGCGGTCGGCGGGAGGGTCGCGAGGGCTCGGTACCGACCGGCGCCGCCATCGGCAGGACGACCCCGCCGGACTCATAACCGTATTCCGGGACGCGGGATGCACCGGAACCCCCCTATAGGGCTCGGCCCTATGCGCTGCATGGACCGACGTGGCGAGCCCCGGAGCCGACCCCGCCCCGACGACGACCCGTGGGCCATCGCGGAGCGGAAGAGCCGGGCGCTCGAGGAGCCCCTCGACGTCCGCCTGGAGCGGAGGGAGCCGTTCCCGGTGCTCGAGGTACGGAACCCCCTCCACCGCACGGTCTATCGGGTGATGCTCCCGCTCTTCCCGGACCGCTCGGTCGCGCTGTGCACCTGTACCGACTTTGCTCGCCGGGGGCTCGGCACCTGCAAGCATATCGAGGCCGGC
>JASHTC010000158.1 GCA_030040755.1 Thermoplasmata archaeon
TTGCACCGAGATCGCCACCGCCAGCCAATAGTTCGCGAGCACGTTGTTCGGGTCCAGGGCCACGGCTCGGCGCAGTTCCCGTTCCGCCCCCGCCCAGTCGTACCGGTTGTAGAGCACCGGCGCGAGGGAGATGTGCGCGTCGGCCAGGTTCGGGTCGAGCTCGAGCGCCTTCCGTGCCGCCGCTTCCGCGAGGTTCAACGCCTCCTGGAGCGGCACGTACCCATGGTTGCCCAGGAGCGCATGACTATCCGCGAGCCCGCAGTACGCCAGCGCGAAACCGGGGTCGAGCTCGATCGCCTTTTGGAAGTGGCGGAGGGCGAGCCGGTAGTTCGTCTCCCCCGCTTGCCACCAGTACTGCCGGCCTTTCAGGTAGTTCTCGTAGGCGGGGAGGTTTCGCGTCGGAGGGTGGCCCCGGCCCTCTCGTGCTTCGGGCTCGAGCTCGAGTTGGAGCGCCCTGGCCACTCGGGAGGCGATGTCCGACTGCAGCTCGAAGATCTCGCCGTAGGCCCGGTCGAACCGGTCCGCCCAGAGATGCGCTTCGGACTTTGCGTCGATCAGCTGCGCGGTGACCCGGATCTGGTTACCGGATTTGCGGACGCTCCCTTCGAGGATGGCGCCGACGCCCAGCTCCCGCCCCACCTCTTTGATGCCTTTCGCCGCGCCCTTGAAGCGCATGACGGAGGTGCGAGCGATCACCTGGCACCCGGGAAGGCGCGCCAATTCGGTGATCAACTCCTCGGTGAGCCCGTCGGCGAAGAACTCGTCCGACGGGTCGGGGCTCATGTTCGAGAACGGGAGGACCGCCAGCCGGCGGTGCCCGGAGGGGGAGCGTCCATCGCGAGCGGCCGGGTCCGGTCGGTGGGTCGCCTCCAGCCTGTAGACATCCAAGGGGAGCTGGATGTTCTTGAGGTCGGTCGGCGGCATCCGCTCAAACGTGGCGTCCACCTTGTTCCGGACCTGGGAAAAGACGGGTTCGGAGATGCAGATCCCATCGGACTCGGCGAGCGGTTCGATTCGCGACGCGATATTGACGGCGTCCCCAAAAACGTCGCCCTCGGCGTGGACTACGTCCCCCAGGTGGACCCCGATGCGGACATGAATTCGCCACGCCTCCTCCGCCGTGGAGTTGTACTCCCCGAGGAGGCGCTGGATCTCCACGGCGCAGCTCACCGCCTCGAGCGCGCTGTCGAACTCCACAAGAAACGCATCGCCGATCGCCTTGACCTCGGTGCCGTGAAACCGCGGGAAGACCGGTCGGAGTATCTGGTTGTGCTTGTCGAGGACTCGGAGCGCGAGGCTCTCGTCGCTCTGAGTTAACGCAGCGAAGCCCACGAGGTCCGTGAACATGATGGCGGCGAGGCGACGAACCGGGGCCACGGCCGCAAACACGCAGCCGTTAGATTAAGTCCCTCCCCGATGATTTCGCCCGAACGAACCGGCTCGAAGCCGGCGGGCGGGGGGTGGAGGGGGCACCGCGAAGCAGCCCGTTTACCAGGGACGGTTCCCTGTGACGACCCCCTCCGTACCCTTCACGGGTGGGGGACCCCACCGGTCCGAGCGACGGTCGCACTGGGTTCGCCCGCCCCCGTCGGTCGTCCACCTCGTCCGAGCGGACCCCCGGGGCGAGGTCGAGCCCGTCGTACCGTGAGACCGGCAGCGACTCCTCCCGCAGCGACGAGCGGGCGACCTCCCCTCGTCGGATCTACCGCGGCCGGAGCCCCAAGATAAAGTGGAAATCAAATCCATGCCCCTCCCCCGCCGGTTTCAACGTGAGGCTCATTATGTGGGAGGCCTTGCGCTACGTTGATGCGTACTGCCCCTCCCGTGAGCCTGAGCCCATGGGAGTCGGCCACGCTCATTCAGTGGACCCGAGGGCGGTCGGTTTCCGTGCGGCGGGCCGAGCGGGCCCGCATCGTCCTCTTGGCGGCCGAGGGGCGGACCAGCAAGCAGATCGCCCGCATCCTCGACCTCAGCCCGGTGACCGTGCGACGGTGGCGGGCACGCTTTGCCTTGTTCGGAGTCGCCGGAATCTCGGCGGACGCCCCTCGGTCCGGGCATCGCAAGGGGGCCGGGTCGCCCTCGGTTGCCGCGATCCTCGAGCGCACGCGCTCCGCTCGACCGACCAACGGGGTCCGTTGGACGACTCGGACCTTAGCGAAGGAACTCGGAGTGAGCCACACGACGATCGCGAAAGCCTGGAGGAGCTCGGGGGTCCACCCGCCCCGGTACCGCCGGTGGAGGTTGGCCCCCGACCCTCGGCCCACCGACCGCACCATCGATGTCGCCGGGATCTACGTCGACCCTCCCCGGACCGTTCTCGCCCTCAGCATTGACCTCCTCGGCAGCCTGCCGGATTGGAACGCGCGCTCCGTGGGCCACCACCGGACCCCGGGGGAACCGGCACGAAGCGACCGGCGCCCCCCGGGCAGGGTGGAACAACTCGCCGAGACGGTCCGGGCCCTCGACGCGCTGGCCCCCGGGGGCGCCTCCTGGGGACTGACCTCCCGAGAGCTCCTGATGTTCCTGGAATCCGTGAACGAGCGTACGACTCACGTGTCGGAGATCCATCTGCTCACGGACGCGGACTCGATCTCCCAGGACCCCCGCATCCTCCGTTGGATCGACCGACATCCGCACTTCCACCTCGTGACCCCGCACGCGGACCAGCCGATCTCTAGCCTCGTCCGAGAATGGTTGCAACCGCCGGGAACCGCGAGCCGGCCCTCGGCGGGACTCCCCAGCCTCCCCCGGCTCGAGCGGTCGCTGGGGACCTTCCTCTCCGGCGCCACCCGGTTCGGGCGGCCGTTCGCCTGGACGCGGAGCGGAGCGGTCTCCCACTGGCGCGGCTCGAGCGACGATACGCTTTCGGGTTCCAGCCCGCAATCGTGGGATATTTCTTCGGGCTCACGTTTCGAGCGTCCGTAGTCCGAAGGGCTGGGGGCGGTCGGGGTCTGCGGGAGGACCCTGGGCTGAAAGGCCTGAGGACACGCAGAAATCTACCGGGGAGCGAAGAAAGAGATGAACCAGAACGTCCGGAGCCACAGTTGGGTCGCCATCTTGGTGGTCGTGATCGCGGTCGTGGGGTTCGCCTTGGCGAATATCGCATCGAACCACGCGGCCGTTGCCGCGCCGGGGGCAGCGAGCGCGCAGGGGAGCGCACCCGAGGCGGCCGCCGCTGCCGCAGCCGCTGCGGCGGCGAGTTCCGGCCCGCTGACCCAAGTCCAGGGCAGCTCGAGCAACCTCGACCCGAACGGTCTTACGTCCCTCGGGTCGGTCTCGGTGGTGCCCGAGCCGCAGGCCTACAAGTCGACCGCCTTGATGACCGTCACGGTGACCCTGACCCCTTCCTCCAGCCTTCAAACCCTGGACAACGAGCTCAATGACGTGGGCAGTCCGATGTACCGGCACTACCTGTCGGCTGAGGCCCTCGGGAGCGCGTACGGGAACAGCGAGTATGCTCCCACGGTCGCCTACTTCGAGAGCTACGGGCTCGGAGTCCAAGCGAGTCCGACCTCCCTCACGATGACCCTCAGCGGAACGGTGGCCGAGATGTCGGCCGCGTTCCACACGACCCTCTCCGCGTTCGCCACGCAGTACCAATCGAAGGGGGTCTGGAACCCCTCGTTCGGTGCCGAGAGCGGAGTCGCCGGAACGACGGAGACGGGCGCGACCTTCTACGCCAACATCGGGACCGTGGAGCTCCCGCAAGGGATCGCCTCCGCGATCAACGGCATCGCCGGCCTCGATGGCATGACCGCCACCCCGACCGTGGCGCTTCCGCAGGGCCTGTACCCCGGAATCTCGCCCGCGGGGGTCACCCCCGGGCAGAACAGCAGCCTGCCCCCGACCCTGTGCGAGTTCGGGGTGTACGGCTATTGTCCGCAGTCCCTGGACGGCAACCAGTCGATCCAGGACTCGAACTTCCTGTGGACTAACTTCTCCGCGGATGGGCTCACCTGCGAGTACTACAACCTCTGTGGGCAGTACCAGATCCTCTTCCCGTCGACCATGCCCGACCTCTCGGGCGCGGACAACCTGTGGAGCGGGGCGTCGACGATCGATTCCGAGCCCGACACGGGTCAAGGGATCACGATCGCGGTCATCGAGGTGGGATGCGCCATCCCGAGCGATCTGTCCGAGTTCTCGGAGATGGTCTATGGGAACGCAAACCAGCTCCCCGACCGCGTCACCCAGATCGCCCTGAACACCAGCGGCGGCTACGCGGCGACCGGCATCCCGAACACCAACATCAACAACTGCGTCCTGGAAGGCGAGTACGCCGGGTGGACGGGCGAGACCGAGCTCGACATCGAGTACGCCTCCACGATGGCCCCCGGGGCCCACATCGATGTGTTCGCGATTCCCTACCCCGGTTACTTCTCGGACTTCGACCAGGCCTACGCCTCCATCGCGCAGTACCTGTCCCTCGGGTCGACCGGGGGCGTCTGCCCGTCCATGGGGACGCTGAACGCGGCCAACATGTACGTGGTCGAGGGGACGCTCGCGGGCGCCTGCCGGGTCACGATCACCTCGAACAGCTACGGCGAGGGCGAGGAGTACGAGTACTTCTACGGGACGCCCATCTACATCACAGCCCAGGACCAGGAGCTCGAGCTGCTGAACTCCGTCGGAGTGACGAACTTCTTCGCGTCGGGCGACGCGGGTGGGACGTACGAGACCGTGAATGACTTCAGCCCCGCGGAGTCGCCCGGTGCGACGTCGGTCGGCGGTGCCCAGATCACCGCCGAGGGGAATGGCTCGGAGTTCCCGATCACCTCGAACAGCTTTACGTACTGCGACGGGTACATCGAGTACCTCTACAACGGTACGGGCTACGAGCCGTACTGTTACGGCGAGATCAGCCAGGCCTACTGGGCGACCGCCGAGGGAATCGGGTCCACGGCCTATTGGTCGTACAGCGAGGGGCTCGGCGGTACCTACACCGGGGTCACCGGCGGCGGGTTCGGCCAGTCCTTCGTGGAATCGCAACCCTGGTGGCAGAACGCCCTCGACACCTACTCTACGGGCGAGAAGATCGACCCCGTGATCGCCGGTGCCGCGGCGTTCAACATGACCATCTACGTCGACGGAGAGTGGTTGCTGTTCTACGGCGGGACCTCGTTCGCGACGCCGATCACGGCGGGCGAGTGGGCCCTCGTCGAGGAGCAGGCCAACGTGGCGTTCGGTACGCCCGAGATGGGCGACATCAACCCGCTCCTCTATGCGGCCCACAACGCCTACGAAGCGGGCGCGATTGCGGCGAACCCGTACACGCCGATGGGAACCGGCGAGGGCCTCTTCTCGGCGCCAGTCAACTCCTACACGTGGTACTACTACAACCTCTCGATTGAGGTGCCGAGCGCCCCGGTGCAACCGCTCTGGTTCCCGAGCCTCGGCAACCCGGCCGGGAGCGGGTGGAACTACCTTCAGGGCCTCGGCATCCCGAACGTCCAGTTGGTCGACAACGACCTCTTCGGCACGACCGGCCTCGCGGGTCACTCGCTGGCCGATCCGGCCTTCAGCCTGTTCGAAGTGACGCCGTCGGGGCTCGTGCCGTTCACGGACCCCACGCTGGTGGCCGGGACGAGCTACACCTTCGAGGTCCTCGACAGCTCTGGCACGCCGGGGGTCTATGACGTGACCGCCTACTCGGGCCAGTCGAACGCGGGCGCCTACGGGGGAGGAACCCTGAGCACAATGATGACCGGCTCGAACGGGCAGTTCACCTACATCCCCACGACCGGCACGCCCCCGGGCGGGGACGCCGCGACGACCTACGGGTACTTCCTCGTGAGTTCCGTGGTCGGCCCGTCGCCCCAGTGGAGCTTTGTCGACTACGCGGTGGCCGCCCCGACCCCCGCGGGAACGCTGACGCTGTGCGTCGTGGACCCGTACGGGAACTGCGACACGGGCGATGCGGAGACCACGATGTTCACGACCACCACGGTCGGGGACTACAACATCTTCGCCCAGTCGGACGTCTGGTTGAACGACCTCCCCGTCTCGGGTGCCGTGGTCACGCAGGTCGCCGTCTACAGCCAGGAGGGTCTGATCGACCCGACGCTGCCTCCCGCGTCGTATGCGCCCGGCGCGACGATCGGCACGTCGATCTCCGATGCTCGCGGCGAGGCCACGTTCTGGCCGGCGGCGCTCGGGCTCGCGGAGACGAACGGGTCGCTCTACACGCAGGTGTACACGCTCACGGCGACGTACGACGGCCTCGTGTCGAATACGGTGACCGTCTTCGTCGAGCCGCAGTCCGGGTCGTTCTATACGCACGACCTGGCCGTGAACTCCGCCGGGACCGCGATCGTGGGCAACCTGTCCTTCGCCGGGATGAAGTACGCGACCTACGTCAACATCTCGGTCGGTGGCGGACCCGGTCAGTACGACAACTACACCTGCCCGCTGCCCGGCGGCGCGCCCCAACCCGTGAACACGATACCCCTCCCCGGCTGCGCTCCGTTCTACGACACAGAGTTCGGGGCGGACGTCTGGGAGAGCGGGGTCGACAACGGCCTGCTCCCGGTGAATTTGGACATCACCGGGCTCACCGGACCGGTCGTGGTGAGCGAGTTGGCGGGCGGGGTGAACGACGTCTCGTTCGGGTACAGCGAGTACTTCGACGGGTTGTACTACAACTACACCGAGTACAGCATCCAGAACCCGATCGTTTGGCAGGACCCGACGGTCTTCATCCCCGCGACGCTCATGCAGAGCGCGGCCGGTGCCGGGGTCACGGGCATCGACACGATCTCCTGGTCCGGCACCCCGTACCTGAACGCCAAGGGGGTGGAGGTGGCCTCGGGGACCCTGACCCTGGTCTCGGGGGCGGGATCGACGGTCTTGGCGACGGGGATCTCAGGAAGCTACGCCCTGAACACCGCGCAGCTGGCCGACGGGTACTATTCGGTCGTCTTCACCGAGACCGCGCCCGGAGCCGCGACGACGACCCAGAGCGTGGTGCTCTATGCGGATAACGAGATCGCAGCCCTGACCGCGAGCGTGAGCGCGCTCAACGCCCAGCTCTCGGGTCTCGAGGCGAACTGGGCGGCGGCGAACGCGAGCGTGGCGAGCGAGCTGAGCGCGGACGCGGCGACGATCCAGGGCCTGCAGGCCGAGCTCACGCAGCTCCAGTCGACCAACTCCGCGGACACGGCCCAGATCGGCACGCTCCAGTCCCAGTTGTCGGCTGACCAGGCCCAGATCAGCCAGCTGCAGCAGGAGCTGGCGCAGCAGAAGCCGACGACCTCCGCCGCCGCGGCGCCGTGGTACGCGGTGTTCGGAGGAGCGGGCGGGGTAGCGCTCCTCGGCATGGTGGCGCTCGCCGCCCTCGTGGGCGGGTTCGCGTTAGGCCGCCGGCGGGGGGTGCGAGGCTCCGCCGACAAGCGCGTCCCGAGCGACAGCGACGCGGGGGGCGGACCGGCCCCGGGGCCGCGGTCCCCGGAGACGACCCCGTCCCCGTCGGTGGACGAGGGGTCCGCCTCCCGATGGCCGGAAGCCATGGAGGCACTCCGTGCCCGAGAGCGGGCTCAACCCGTCACCTGGGTGACGATTCCCCAGCCGAGCCGGGTCGGCGGACCCCCGCTCGGGACCTACGAGGAGTGGCCCGGTCCGAGGAACTGAACCGGAGCCGGGCCGAGACAACCCTTTCCCTCGACTTTTTTCCTGCCCTCCCGAGACCGGCATGCCCCCGTTCCTGGACCTACCTGTCGTTCAGCCGACCCGGCATTGACGCACGCCGGGCCAGGGGGGGGCGTCGGGCCCGCCTCCCCGGCTCCCTCAATCGGGGTTGACCGCGCCGTATTATCCGTACGGACTTACCTCTGAGGTGGGGTACC
>JASHTC010000159.1 GCA_030040755.1 Thermoplasmata archaeon
CGCCTGGCCCGAGGAGCTCCGGGTGGTCGAGCTGCCCAACCACCCCGACCGGCCGGAGCTCGGAACGCGGTCCGCCCCGGCGGGCCCGGTCTTCCACCTCGCGCGGCGCGACCTCGCCGGCCGGGAGGGGAGCGAGGTGCGTCTGAAGGACCTCGCCAACATCCAGCTCCCCACCACCCTGCCGCCGCCCGGAGAGCCCGTGGTGGCCCGCTTCACCAGCCGGGAGAACAAGCGGATCCCCCGCCTTCAGTGGGTGGGGGAGCCCGGGCCGGTCCCGGTCGACCTGCTGGGGGTCGAGGGAGAACATACGTCCGGTCTGGGCGAGGCGGCGCTAGCGGGCGCCCGGCCCGGCCAGACCTTCCAGTTCGAGCGCGTCGGGTTCGTCCGGGTCGAGAAGGACTGGGTGGCCGGCTCTTCGCCGCTCCGGGTAGCCTACGGCCACCCGTGAGTGGAACCGAAGGATTAGAAGCGCGAACCGCCGTCCCGTCGTCGCTCCGATGAAGTTCCTCCACACGTCGATCACCGTCCGCCACATGGACGAGAGCCTGAAGTTCTACACCGAGGTCCTCGGCCTCCGGTTCGAGCGGCGTCGGACCATTCCCGAGAACCGGGCGGAGATCGCCTTCGTGCAGGACCCCCACAGTGGAGCCCGCATCGAGCTGACCCACTGGGACGGGAAGGAGAGCTTCGAGGCCGGCGAACAGCTCGACCATCTCGCGTTCGAGGTGGAGGACCTCGACCGGTTCCTCCTGCACGTTCGGACCCAGGGCGTGAGCGTGGCGAAGGAACCGTACCGCCTCTCGGGCGGCTCCTCCCGGATCGCGTTCATCCTCGACCCGAACGACGTCTGGATCGAACTCATCGAGCGCGCCCAGTCGACCGCCTAGCGGGGGAGCTCGTCGCTCAGTGGCCGCGCACGCGCCTTCCGACGAAGGGCGGGGCCTGCGAGCGGTCCTGGTCGCGACGTTCTTCGTTCGGTTCGCCTTCGGGATCACGATCGTCGTCTTCGCGAGCTACATCACCCATCACTCGAGCGGGCTCTCGGGCAACGACGTCGGGGTCGCGGGGCTCGTCAGCGCGATGGCCCCCTTGGGCGAATTCTCGACGGTGATGTTCTCGGGGGTCCTCGCCGACCGGTACGGTCGCTGGCCGGTACTGTATACGGGCATGGGCGGGGCGGCCGTGCTGTTCGGACTGGTGGCCCTTACCCGGAACGTCTACGCCCTCGGCTCGATCAACTTCCTCTTCGGCGTCGGCAGCGGGGCCATCCTCGCGGCGAGCCTGGCGGTCATCGGGGACCGGGCGGAGGAGGGGCACCGCGGCTACGAGATGGGCCGCTTCGACGCGCTGAACCTCTTCGGCTGGACCGCCGGGATCGGGCTCGGACTGTTCCTGCTCGGCGTCCTCCCCAACGTCCAGCTCGGCCTCGTATTCGTGGCCGGGGCCGGGGCCCTGGCGGTGGGCCTCGGGGCGACCTACCAGCTGATCCGGGGGCGGGCGGTCTACCACGGTTCCCGCCAGTTCTCCGTGGCCTCGGTGCTCTCCTACGTGTTCCGGAAGAGCGTGCTTCTGGTCACCATCCCCTGGCTGGTCATCTACGTCCTCATCGGCACGGCGCTCGTGTTCATCGGGCCGGCGGCCAGCGGGGCGGGGATCTCGACGACCTGGCTCGCCCTGGCGCTCGTCGGGGGCGGCCTCCTCCTCGTGGTCTCGCAGCCGTACTACGGGGGGCTGGCCGACCGCTACGGTCGTACCCGCTTGATGACCGTCGGCGCGACCGGGTTCGTCGCCGCGATGGGGTGCGCCTGCCTGCTGGTCGCCTACGGGGCCCGGCTCCCGATCCTCGGGGCGCTCGGCGTCAGCGTGGTGGTCGCGCTCGCCTACGGCCCGGCCGCCCTCGCGGCCCTCGCCGACCTCTCGCGCGAGATCAACCGGGCGACGACGATGGCGATCTATTCCCTCACGATCTCGCTCGGAATGGTCCTCGGCATCTACGGGTCGACGGCGCTCTATTCCGACTACCAGAACGACGGATTGTACGCCTTCTTCGGGTCCATCGCCCTCGCCCTGACCCTGCTCACCCTCGGTCGGATCTGGGAGACGCGATCGATGGCCCGCGCGGTCGCTACGACTCCGGCTCGATGACCACGTGGTGGACGACCGGGAAGACGTGCCGCACGGCGGCCGCGACGTCGTCGATTGCCTGTTCCAGCTGGTCGGTGGTGAGGTCATCCCGGAAGTTCACCCGCAGCGCCAGGAGGGCGTCGTCCGGCCCGATGAGCATCGACTGAGCGTCCCGGACCTGGACCACCCGGTGATCCCGTTCGATGAGGGAGAGGACCTTCTGGGTCGTCCGGGGGTCGAGGGCCCGTCCGACGAGGTACTCCCGGCTCTCGACCGCGAGCACGATCCCCGCGAGGAAGAGGATCATCCCCTCGACCAGCGCCGTGAGCCCGTCCAGGGAGGCGTCCCCGGTGCGGTATACCGCCAGCAAGCCCCCGAACGCGGCGATCGACCCGGCGATGGCGATCAGGTCCTGGTAGAAGATCGACTTCAGCCCCTGGTTCGCCGAGGCGAGGAACCGGTCGAGCGTCTGCCGGCCGTGGCGCAGCTCGCGGAGGGTGACCGCGATCCCCGCGACGCTGGTCGCGAGCGTCGCCCCGACGACGACCAGCCCATCGGCGATGTGCGAGACCGTCCGGGGGTTCGTCAGCTGGTCGAATCCGGCCACGATCGCGAGCAGCCCCGCCACGGTGAACGAGACCACGATCGAGACGAACGCCCAAAAAAACCGCTCGCGACCGTGGCCGAAGGGATGGTCGTAGTCGGCCGGCCGCCGGGAGAGGTAGAGGCCCCAGAGGAGGAATGCCCCTCCCACGAGGTCGGTGATGGTGAAGATCGCCTGGGAGAGCACCGCGCGCGAGCCCGAGAGCTCGGCCACGGCCAGGTTGATGACGAACAACGTCGCGTTGAGGGCGATGGTGGCGCCGACGACGATCTGGGGACGCATCCGGCTCCCGGGGGTTCCTCTGGGAGAGTCCCCAGCGCGGTGCGAGAGGTTAAGCATTCCGGAGTGGGCGGGTGCCGGCCGCGGCGGTATGCGGCCGGGGCCCCTGGCCCGCGTCCCTCGCGAGACCGTTTACTCGGGGGATCGGACGGATGCCGTCTCGGTTCGGGCCTGGAGGCCAGGGACGAAGGGGGCCCCCGGCAGCGGGCCTCCGGGGCTTGGCGACCGCCGGACCCTACTGACAGGGCCGGCCCACCGGGTGCGAGGCCCTCGGGCCGGGGGAAGTCGACGTTCTCCCGGGCGCTTCTTGCGGCGTTGGGGGACATCATCCCGTCCCGGAGAGCGACGCCCGAGATCGGGCGTCGTCCCAGCAGGGGGGGGATGCACCGACCCGGCCCATGAGTTAGTTTCATATAGAAGCGCAAGCCTCGCCCGGGCGGTGAGCTGATGATGCAGGGTACCCCAATCCTCGTCCTGA
>JASHTC010000160.1 GCA_030040755.1 Thermoplasmata archaeon
CCTCGACCGGGCTGGCGCCGAGATGCGCCCCGCGCGCCGCGAGGAACGGGTTCGCGAGCGCCCCACCGACCAGCAGGGTGTCCGCCCGCGAGAAGAAGCTCACGAGGAAGGGAAGCTTGTCCCGGACCTTCGCTCCTCCGACCACGACTGCGTACGGCCGTTCGGGCGACCCGGTGAGCCGGGAGAGCTCCCGTACCTCCCGCTCGACCAGGAGCCCGGCGAAGGAGGGGAGGCGCTTCGGGACCCCGACCGTGGAGGCGTGGGTTCGATGCACGGTCCCGAAGGCGTCCTCGATGAACAGGTCGCCCATCCGTGCGAGCTGGGCCGCGAAATTCGGGTCGTTGGCCTCCTCGCCGGGGTAGAACCGGAGGTTCTCGAGCAGCAGGAACTCTCCATTCTGCAGCCGGGCCGACTGCTCGAGCGCCTCGATCCCGACCGTGTCTCCGGCGAGCGGGACCGGCTGGCCCAAGAGCGAACTGAGACGTCGGGCGACCGGACGCAGGCTGAGGCGGGGGTCACGCTTCCCGTCCGGGCGTCCGAGGTGGCTCATCAGGATCGTCTTCGCGCCGGCCGCCCGAAGATGGTTGAGGGTCGGGAGGGCCTCGACGATCCTCCGGTCGTCGGCGACCTGCCCGTTCGCATCCTGGGGGACGTTGAAATCGACGCGGACCAGCACGCGGCGTCCCCGGACCGGGGCGTCCTGCATCCCCTTCTTCGGCCCCATCGCGACCGGAGCGAGAAACCGACGGCTAAGACCGTTCCGCCCGAGCCCCCCGCGGGGCCCCGGTCCGGGCGCGGACGGCGGCGATCGCCTCCTCGGTCCGCGGGAGGGCGATCCCGTACCGTCGGGCGGCGCGCAGGAGCTCGCCCGAGATCGCATCGATCTCGGTGGGCCGGCCCCGGTCCAGGTCCTGGAGCATGCTCGAGCGGTTCTCCGCGGTGGCGCGGAGGACCCGCTCCAGGTCGGTCCGTAGCTCATCGTCCGCGACGGCGACTCCGGCCGCCCGGGCCACTTGAGCCGCCTCCAGGAGCAGGCCGTCGGCCTCCTCCCGGTACGGGGACTCGAGGAGGCGTCCGTTCTCCACGCCATGCAGGGCGGTCACCGGATTGACGGCGGCATTCAGCAGGGCCTTGTGCCATACCTCCCGGTCGATGCTCTCCACGGTCCGGACGCGGACCCCGGCGTCGCGCAGGAGCTGGTCGAACCGGCCGATCGCCTCGGCGGCCCGTCCGCGTCGCTCGGGAAGGAGGACCTCCCCCTCGCCGGCGGCCCGAACCTCGCCGGGGCCTACCCACGTGGCCGGAACCGAGTTGACCGCGCGTACGACGGCCTCCTCGGGTTCGGTCCATCCCTCGGCCGCAAGCGCCCGGCGGGCCGCCTCCTCCACCCCGAGGCCGTTCTGCGGGAGGAGCGTCGGGGTCCCGGCGCGGACCGCTCGACCGAGGGCGGTGGCCGCCCGCGCGAGGTCGAACGTCTTCACCGTGAGCAGGACCGCATCGGGAGCCGGCCCGGGGTGGAGCTCGACCGCGGCCTCGACCCGGAACGTCCCCTCGAGCCGTCCGGTGACCCGAAGCCCGTTGGCTCGGACCGCCGCGACGTGGTCCGGGCGGCCGATCAGGAGGACGGAGTGGCCGGCCCGGTCGAGGTACGCCCCGAACAGGCTTCCGACCGCCCCCGCGCCGAACACCACGACCCGCACGGTTCGGGTCGCCTACCCGAGGCGGCGGACCAGCTCGGAGAGTCCGGGACCCTCGCCCCAGTCCCGCTTCAGTAAGCGCAGGAGCCCCTCGTAGTACCGGACCTGGTCCCGCGCCTGTCGGATCTTCAGGACGACGTACCGCTCCTCCCGACGGAGCCGCTCGACCTCCGCGCGCAGGTCGCGTTCGACCCCCCGCAGGGTCTCCATCCTACCGGAAAGTGAGTGGGATCCTCTGCGTGGCATCGGACCTCCCGGAGTTGCCTTGGGCGCGGGCGGCGTCGAGGAGCGCATCGAGGGCGGCCTGCAGGCGGGCCATCTCCTTGTGGACGCGGCGGAGCTGCGCCTCTCCCCGGACCCGCCGGGCGTGGACCTCCTCGAGCGTCCGCTCGAGGACCGCCATGCGCCGGGTCCACTTGTCCCGCTCCTGCACGTTGACGAGCACCGAATCGGCGTCGACCATTCGGAGGCGGAGCGGCCGGGACCAGAATCAACCTTTCGCTCGACCCTGTCCCCGGCCCTCGGCGGGCGCGAGGCTTTATTGTCGCCCCCGGTCCCGGGGGCGGTGGAGGGACCCATGACGGATATCTCGAAGGTCGTCGTGCTGGGAGCCGGCAATATTGGGGGCTCGCTCGCCCAACGGTTGGCGGAGGCGGACCTCGCGCGCGAGGTCGTCCTGGTGGACATCATCGAGGGCCTTCCCCAGGGGAAGGCGCTCGACATCCAGGAGTCGGCCCCGATCCTCGGCTTCTCCACGCACGTCACCGGCTCGACCTCGCTGGACGCCCTGTCCGGGGCGGACGTCGTCATCGAGACGGCGGGATTGGCCCGCAAGCCGGGGATGAGCCGGTCGGACCTGCTCTCCAAGAATGCGGCGATCGTGAAGGCGCACGCCGAGGCGGTCCGCGGGTACGCCCCGCACGCCGTGGTCCTCGTCGTAACGAACCCGGTCGACGTCATGACCCACTGGTTCCGCAGCATCACCGAATTCCCGCCCGCCCGGGTCTTCGGCGAGTCCGGGACGCTCGACACGGCCCGCTTCCGCTGGTTCGTCGCGGACGCGCTCGGGGTCGCGTCGCGGGACGTCACGGGGTTCGTGCTGGGCTCCCACGGCGACACGATGGTGCCGGTCCTCTCGCTGACGAGCGTCTCCGGGGTCCCGCTCACCCGGCTCCTTCCCGCGGACCGTCTGGCGGCGATCGTCGAGCGGACGAAAGGGGGCGGGGGGGAGATCGTCAGCCTGCTGAAGAGCGGGAGCGCCTACTACGCGCCGACCGCCTCCCAGGCCGAGCTCATCCGCGCGATCGTCCACGACGAGCACCGCCTCCTCTCGGCGAGCGCGCACCTGGACGGCGAGTTCGGGGAGCGGGACGTCTACATCGGCGCTCCGGTCGTCATCGGCCGCCACGGCGTGGAGCGGGTCGTGGAGGTGGAGTTGACGCCGACCGAGCGCCAGGCGTTCAGCGCCAGCGTGGCCGCGGTCCGGGCCGACCTCGACCTGCTCTCCCAACTCCCCGCCTAGGAGGGGACTCCGATGGCCGAGCCGACCGGACCGAGCGCCTCCTCGGGCCCGATCGAGATCAAACGCCGGCTGGGCACCCTGCGCTACGCCACCGACTCGAAGGACCATGCGCACATCACGGTCAAGCCCGAGATCTGCGCCCGGTGCCCGCACTCGTTCTGCACCTTCGTCTGCCCCGCCAAGTGCTACGAGCGGATCGAGGGCCGGCTGGTCTTCCGCTACGAGGACT
>JASHTC010000161.1 GCA_030040755.1 Thermoplasmata archaeon
TGGGTCGAACTCTCGGGCGAGAGCCCGGAGCTGGCCGCGGCGGAGGCGACCTCGGCGGCGGAGACCCTCGGGGGTCGCGGGCTCGGAGAACCGGCTCCCGGCACGTCCCTCGCGGTAGTCGAGATCCCCGAGGGGGAAGTAGGCGCGATGGCCGGGCGACTGGCGCTCGCCCGGCGGTGCTTGGTCGAGGTGGCCGAGGGGTCCATCGGAGAGATCGCCGCGTGGCGCCCGGCCCCGCGGGGCGCCGCGGCGGCGTTCCGACGCGTCGGACGGCCGTCGAGCGGCGGGGACGACCCGGCGATCCACGCGGCGGCTTCCGCCTGGAAGACGGCGGGCGGCCGCATCGACCTCGAGGCCCCGGCCCACCGGTTCTGGCTGGACCGTTCCCACCCTTCGGGGGCCCGGCTCCTCGAGGAGCTGGCCACGGTCGACCGTCCGGCGGCTGCCGCTCGCGGCATCTCCGCGCTCCCGTTCCGCCGGCCGGTCGGGCTCGCTCCGCGTCTGGCGCGCGCGGCGGCGAACTTGGCCCACGTCGAGCCGGGGGACCGGGTGCTCGACCCGTTCCTCGGAACGGGGGCCCTGCTGGCCGAGGCCGCCCTCCTCGGCGGGCGGGTCTCGGGGATCGACCAGGACCCCGTCATGGTGCGAGGGGCGCTGCGGAACTTCGCCCACCTCGGAGTGACCGCCCACGAGCTGGTGGTCGGGGACGCTCGGGAGGTCGAGTTCCCCGGGTCGGCGGGACCCTTCCACTGCATCCTCACGGACCCACCGTACGGCCGGGCCTCGAGCACGGGGGGGGAAGCGGCCGCGGTGCTTCTCGCCCAGGTACTTCCCCGTTGGGCAGCCCGAGTGCGTCCGTCCGGCTACGCGGTGGTCGTGGTCCCGGGAGGGCCGGACCCGTTGACCGAACCGTGGCGTCGCGTTCGGGCCATTCCGGTCCGGGTCCACCGAAGCCTGACGCGCGAGTTCCGGGTCTACCGTCGGACCCCTTAGGGTGGGATGAGGAGGACCGATGCGGAGGCGGTGCCCGCCCCCGACGGCGCGCAGAACTGGTTGACCCCGAGGTCGAGGAGGACCGAGGTGGCCGCCCCGGGGTTGGCGAACTCCACCCGGACCGGCGCGGTGGTGGAGCCGGCCGAGCCGGTCAGGGAGATGTACTGGCTGTCCGGGAGGCTCACGGCCCCCCCGGTGAGGCTCACGTTGTGCCCGTCGGGCAACACGAACAGCCACGAGGAGTTCGCGGCCCACTCGCTGAGATTCGAACCGGTGAGATAGACCGTCTTTCCCCCGATGTTCTGGGAGACGTTCGCCACGCTGGCCGAAAGCGTGTAGCCGTGCGGGACCATGTCTCCGTTCACGACCGAAAGGTTCACGTCGGCGAGGACCGGGTTCGCGGGGGTCGGGGCGGGATAGCCGATCGCGCCAACATCGAGCGAGACGGCGCCCGCCGGGGTCGCGATCGGCGTGATCACGAAGCCGGTGAGAAGGACGGCGACGGCGAAGGCGCCCACGAGATACCGCTTGGCGTCGAGGGGGGAGAGGTCGTTGAGCGGGGGAGGATGTCGGACGCCGAGGAGGAGGATCAGGATGGCGAAGAATAGCCAGCCGGTGTAGAACAGCCCGAGGAAGAACAGGAGGATGACCGCCCCGTAGCTGACGAAGCGGACGCGGTCCCCGAAGAGGGCACGGAACACGTGGCCGCCGTCGAGCTGGCCGGCCGGCAGCAGGTTGATCGCCGTGACGAAGATACCGACCCATCCGGCGAGCGCCAGGGGGTGGAGGCTGATGACCCCCGAGGGGAAGAACGAGCTCAGGGCGCTCCAGAAGAGCGGCACGCCGATCTCGAGGTTCCCGTAGCTGACCCCGAAGATCGTCGGCCCGCAGTACGTCGCCGGGACCACGGGGGCGTGGGTCGAGAGGAAGAGCCCGGCGAGGGCCACGGGGATCGAGGCCGCGAACCCCGCGAGGGGTCCGGCGACCCCGATGTCGAACAGCGCCTTCTTGTCCGGGAACGGCTCGCGGATGCTGATGAACGCCCCGAACGTTCCGAAGAGGAACGGCGGGGGGATGGGGATGAAGTACGGCAACGACGCGTCGATCTTGTGGCGGCGGGCCATGAAGAAGTGCGACAGCTCGTGCAGGCCGAGGATCGTCAGCACGGGGATCGAGAAGTAGACCGCCCCCCACACGAAGTCGATTCCCGTGAGGGTCGAGCCGCCGATGTACGTCAGCCAGATGAGCGCCCCGGCAAACGTCGTCGTGCCCACGGTCGCGGCCAGCAGGAGGAGGTTCACCCACTGGCGCTTGGTCCCGAGTTTCGGGCGCGGGAGCACCTCGATGAAATGCTCCCCCATCTGGTACCGCAGGACGGGGACGTAGCCGGCGGCCCAGAGCTCGCGCCGCAGGCGGTCGAAGTTGCCCTCCAGGGTCGCCCGCTCGACCTGCACGGCGAGCAGGAGCGACTGGGGACCGACCCGCAGGTCGTAGACCGGGAACACCGAGCTCACGATGGTGTGGATCCGGTCGAGCTCGGAGCCGCCCGACGACGGCAGGGGACCCGGCGGCCTCCCGCCCACGACCCTATTCCTCCGCCGCGCCGGCCTGCTTGCGGAGGCGCTTGGCGCGCTCCTTCGCGGTGTAACCGGTGACCTCTTCGAGGAAGCGGTTGTACCGGGCGATCGTCTCGCGGGCGACCTCGTCCGGAACCTTCGGGTTCATCGTGACGTCGACCTGCAGGTCCTTCCCCTCGGCCCGAACGGCCAGGTGGCTGATCGCGCCCCAGGTCGCGGTCCGGTCCTCGCCATTGGCCCCGACGCCCTCGAAATGCGCCCCGAGGATCCGCTCGAGAGCCGCGGGCTGGAGGTTGGCGCGGTGGCTGGTCCGTACGGGATACCTCTGCACGGCGAAGAACCCACCGGCCACTCGGTAAAAAGTCTACTGAGCCGGGCGGGGCTCAAACGGTCTCGATCTCGAAGAGGACGCGGTATCCTCGCAGGCGCCGGGTGAGCTCATCGGAGAGGTCGAGGACCTGGTCGTGGGACGCGGTGCCTTGCCAATCGTAGACAAAGTCATAGTTCCCCTGGGTCGGCACGAAGCCGAGGGTCTGGAGGCGGGCGGCGATCTCCGAGGGGCTCGCGCCCTCGCTGTCGAAGGTCACGCGGAGATACGTCTCCATCCGGGGGCGGAAGGTGCCTCGCCCGCTTAAATCGTTAGGGCTGAACGTCTTCCGACGGACGGAGACACCGTCGGAGTCCGCGCTCGAGGTCGCGCGGCCCCGGGCCGTCGAGGGACCTCGCCCGCACCGTCCGCCCGTCGGTCGACTCCTCGACGGCCCACCGACCGTCCGAGCTCGGGCGCACGTCCAACCGTAGGGTATCGGAGGGGAGGCCCCGCCGACGGTGCGGGGGGAACGACCTCACGACCCGTCGGGAGATGCGCGCCCGCGGAAACACCGCCCGGACGGCGCGCGTCGCCCAGCCGACCGCACGCGCGTCGCCGACCGTGAGCTCCACCGGGATCGCGGACCGGCGTCGCCCGTTCCGGTCGATCTCGCCGGCTCGGATCCGGCGGGAGCTCACCGGGTGGAGGTCGTCGGCGAGCACGAGCGGCACGACCGCGACCGGCACGCGGCGGCGGCCGAGCCGGGCCCGTTCGTCGTTCACGGCCGCGCCCCCGCCGGCCGTGTCGGCGGAGACGACGAGCACGCCCACCCGGGGACCGACCGAGCCGCCGAACCGGTCCTCGAGCGGCCGGATCACGAACGGCCGACCGGGGAACCTCCGCCGGAGCCAGGCGGCCAGGACCCGGCGACGCACCGAGTAGGGCGCGATCCTCCGACCGGCGGGCTTCGGGTGGGCGGCCAGGTAGGCCTCCGTCGTCACCCCGATCGCCACGGTCCGGCCGAGCCGGAACGCGGCCGTGAGCAGCGCCTCGTGACCCACGTGGAACCGGTCGAACGTCCCCCCCAGGACCGCGAGAGCGTACCGGGGCATCCGAGACCGCCCCGCTAGACGAGGTAGTGCGAGATGAGGAGGATCGCGAGCAGGACGATCGACCCGTAGAGCAGGTAGGTGAGGTTCCGGCGCTGGATCTCGAGGCGCTCCCGCTTGGTCTGGCACTCGGCGCTGCAGAACAGCTCCTCCGGAGCGCACACGCGACCGCAGACCTTGCAGTGCCGGTGTTCGCTCGCGGACGCCACGGGAGGATCGAGGGCGGGGGCCCAGTTAGCCTTACGCCCCGTCCCGGGGATGCCGCGGCGGGGTCCGGCGGTTGGAGGCGGGCCGCTCGGCGGGCGGCTCGGGGTCGAGGGGGTTGGGCGGCTCCTCCGCGAAGTCGACGTAGGGGGATTCGCGCGAGCGGGGCCGACCCAGCAGGTCCTCGTCCTGGGGGTCGATCGGGCGCGTGTCGCTGCGCCGGTGCCTCTCGGCGCGGAGGTCGGACTCGCTGGGAACGTATCCGGCGCCCGCCTCCGACAGCTGGCGGACGAGGTTGAGCCAGATCCGGCTCTGGCTGTTCATCGAGCCCTCGAGGCGCCGGCGGATGTGGGCCTGCTCCTCCCGGAGCTCGTCCTCGACGCGGCGGAGCTCCCGTCCGACGTCCCGGCGCAGCTGGGCCAGCCGGGCCTCGGCGTCGTCCGGGCGGTTGAGGAGCTTCTCGAGCTCGTCGATCCGCACCCAGGTCTTCCGGACGAGGGGCACCATCTTCTCGGTCACGACCTGTACGCGCCGGTCCAGGTCGTCGACCTCCCCCCGGATCCGCTTCTCGAGGGAGGCGACGGCGTCCGTTCGTTCCTGCAGCTTCTTGTCGAGGCCGGCGAGCCGCTCGGGCGCGACCCCGCCGGAGGTCACGAGGCGGGCCTCGACGTCGGCGATGGCGCGGGTCATCTCCCGCCGGTTCTCCTCGACGATCGCCCGCACCCGCTCGCGGACCGCCTCGTCGAAGCGGGTCGAGTCCATCGTGCGGCCGAGCGCATCGTCCACCTCGCCCTTGAGCCGGGCGAGGAGCTCGACGTACTTCTGCCGCTCGCGGTCGGCGTCCTCGCGCATCTTCTGGTCGAGGTACGACTGCATCCGGACCTGCAGGCCGGCGAGCGACTTCGAGTGGGTCTCGGAGATCTCGGAGAAGCGCGCCTCGCGGTCGACCTCGAGGCGCTTCGAGAGCTGGGTGACCCGCTCGTCCAGGGCGGAGCGGCTCATCGAGAGCTGGTTGCTGATCCGGGCTTCGAGCTCCTTGGCCCGGGCATCGAGCAGGGCGTTGATGCGCGTCTCGGACTCCTTCGAGCGCG
>JASHTC010000162.1 GCA_030040755.1 Thermoplasmata archaeon
GAGTCATCGACGGTCGGTCGAACGTACCCCCGCGTCTGGGCGAGGCGGGCGAAGGTGGCGAGGGAGTCGACCTCGCCGACGGCCCGCGCGAGCCGGTGGATCGCCGGGACCGACCGGTCGACTTGGGCGAGGAAACCCTCCCACCCATCGGCCTCGGCCGTCCGGGCGTGGTCCCGCGCCTCCAGGATCCGTTGCTCAATCGCTTCGAGCTCGTCGGACGAAAACCGCTCGGCCTGGGCCACGGTCTGGCGTCGCCGGAAGTGGGCCGGGACGCGGGCGAGGTGCGGCCGGGTGACCTCGAAGTAGTACCCGAAGACCTGGTTGTAGGCGACCTTCAGGGTCTTGATGCCGGAGGCTCCCTGCTCGGCCCGCTCCAAGGCCGCCAGCTCGGCGAGCGCCGACTGCTCGGCGGCCTCCCATCGGTCGACCTCGGGGGCATGACCCGGACGGAACAACCCCCCCGCGTCCTCCCGGGCGGGGAGCTCCGCGGGAAGGGCGGACTCCAACAGCTCGACCAGGTCCCGAGGCGGTTCGAGCTCCCGAGCGATCTCCTGGAGTCGAGGGGGTACCTCCGTCTCCCGAAGCCACCGCGGGATGCGGGCGGCGGCGCGGAGTCCCGCCCGCAGCGCCCCGAGTTCGGGGGGCCGCACGCGTCGGCTGGCCACCCGGGAGGCGATGCGGGCGAGGTCGGCGATCCCCCGGAGGTCCGCACGGAGCTCCTCGAGGGCGGCCCCTCGCTCGATGAGCGAGGCGACGGCATCCTGGCGGTGGCGGATGGCCTCCCCGTCCGCCAGCGGGTTGGTCAGCCAGAAGGAGAGCGTGCGGCGGCCGGAGGCGGTCACGGTCTCGTCCCAGCCCTCCAGCAGGGTCGGCCCCCCCGGGTCGTCCGGGTTCATGGGGCGCCGGATCTCGAGGTGCCGGAGGGTCTTGGCATCCAGGGCGAGGCGCCGCAGGGAGTTCCCTCTCGGGATGAGCGTCAGGTGAGGGAGCAGCCGGGGTTCGGTCGCTCGGAGGTACGCCGCAAGCCGGCGGTCGACCTCGAGGAGGGCGTCGGGACCGACGAACCCCGAGACGAAACCCGCCGGCAGTTCGGCGACCTCGACCGGGCTAGGCGCCGCCTCGAGCCGCGCGGCCGGGAATTCCCGGCCCAACGCCCGGGTCAGGGGCGAGGCGCCGGCGTCCGGCGTGGTCCAAAGGATCTCCCGCGGCTGGAACGGGGCCAGGTCCGAGACGGTCTCCTCCGGTCCCGGCCCGGCCGAGCCTCCGTGGTACCACTCCCCGGTCGTGATATCGACCGCGGCGTACTCGGTCCGACCCGCTCGCTCCAGCACCGCCGCGAGGAAGTTGTGGTCGGGCCCCCCGAGGATCCGGTCGTCCACGACCGTTCCCGGGGTGACCACGCGCGTCACCTCCCGCCGGACGAGCCCCTTCGCGAAGCGGGCGTCCTCCATCTGGTCGCAGATCGCGACCTTGTACCCTTTCCGGATCAGACGGCCGAGGTAGGTGTCGACCGCGTGATACGGGACCCCGGCCATGGGGGTGCGTACGCCCCGCGCGTCGGCCGAGCGCGCGGTCAAGGTGACGTCGACCTCGCGCGACAGCAGCCGCGCATCCTCGCCGAACGTCTCGTAGAAGTCCCCGACCCGGAACAGGACGAGGTGGCCCGGATACCGGGCTTTGACCCCCTCGTACTGTTCGAGCAGCGGCGTCGAGGCGCTGGTCGCGGGCATGGGGGTCGTCGCGAGCGGGACTCGGCTTATAATCACGCCGGCGGCGCGAGGGTTTATTCCCACCGGCCACTGCGCGGGTCCGTGGGCGACTCGCACCGGATGTACCGCGAGCTGGCCCGGTACTACGACGTCGTCTACGGGGGCAAGGACTACGCGAAGGAGGCGGCGTTCTTTTCGCGTCTCGCCCGAAGGTATGGACGCTCGGGGGGACGACGTTGGCTGGATGTCGCGTGCGGTACGGGTCGCCACCTCGAGCATCTCCGGGTGCGCTGGCAGGTCGTGGGGCTCGACGCGAGCCCGGAGATGCTTCGGGAGGCGCGGCGTCGCCTCCCGCGGGTCCGACTCGTCCGCGCGGACATGCGGGACTTCGACTTGGGTGCCGAGTTCGACGTCCTCAGTTGCCTGTTCAGTGCCATCGGCCACCTCCGGACCGAAGCGGACCTGCGCCGCACGTTCCGCTCGTTCGCCCGTCATCTTCGGCCAGGGGGCGTTCTTCTCCTCGAGCCGTTCCTCGACCCGCGACGGGTGAAGGTCGGGCCGACGGGCGAGCATCTCAGCATGTCGGCCCGGACGGAAGGCCCGGTCAAGGTGGCGCGCGCCGCTCGGTCGGTGATGCGGGGCCCGTTCCTCCGCATCGAGTACGCCTACCTGATCGCCGAACCGGGCCGGGGGTTCGTCCGCGTGGACGACCTCGAGGAGTCCCGCCTGGTGCCGCCCCGACGACTGGTGAGGCTCCTCCGGGATGCGGGCCTCCGGCCGCGCGTGCTGCCCTCCCCCCATTTCCCGGACCGCGGGATCATCGTCGCCACGGCCCCCGGAGAGCGCTGAGGGGGAGATTCGAACTCCCGTGGGGAAACCCCACCAGTTTTCAAGACTGGCGCCTTGCCGGGCTAGGCTACCTCAGCACGCCGTCGAGCGTGGCGAGCGCGAATAAACCCTCCCCCGGTGGCCCGCGGGGGTCCGAGTGCAGGTGCCGGGAGCCTCGCGGGGGATCGGTGAGGTCCGCCGTTTCGAACCCGGGCGGGCAGCTTGGAGGGCTGCCATCCTACCACTAGATTACACCTGCAGGGACTCCCGTGGACCGGGGCGCGAACCGGCTTCCGTGTCTAATGCTTTGGGGTGCTGCTGTGCCCCGCCGGCGCGGAGAGGTCGACGAGAGCGACCCGTTCGAGCACGAGCCCCTCCCAGGCGCTGCGGGGAACGCTGGCGCGTTCGACGGGAGTGATCCCCAGGCGGTCGAGCACCTCCTCGTCGACCGGTCGGGGGTACGACCCGGGGGACGACTCGAGGTGCAGCCGCACGATCAGCTCCGCGGGGTCGAGGGGGCGCTCGGCGACCACGACCATCTCGGTCGTCGAGTCGGAAACCCCGACCTTCGCGAGCGCCCGAGGGAGCTGGTCGTCGCCGGCCACGTAGAGGGCGTACTCCGCCCCCCGGTCGCGCAGGCGGGGCTCCCCGCGGCCCCGCGACCGGCCGAGGTGCGCCCAGGCGGAGAGGAGGTGTCGTTCCCCCGCGACCGACCGCGCGTCGAACACGGCGACCAGGCTCGCGGACTCCTGGGACGCGGCCCGGAGGGTCGCCACGAGCTCGCCGGTGGCCGGAGTCCCCGGCGCGGGTCGACGGGCGCCGGCGACCTGCAGCGTGCGCTCGCTCGGCGGGGGAAGGGGCGGCATCCCTCTCACTCCCGCAGAAAGGCGAGGAACTCGTCCTTGGTCCGCGGCTTGAGCGTATAGTTCTCCCGCTTCTCCCGCCCGATCGTCGACGTGGGGGTCACCCCGTAGTCATGGCCCGGCAGGACGACCAGGGCATCGTCGAGCGAGACCACCCGGTGGAGCAAGCTGTCCCACATCTCGGCCGGGTCCCCGCCGGGGAGGTCGGTCCGGCCGCACTCCCCCACGAACAGGGTGTCACCCGTGGCGACGTTCCCTTCGAAAATGTAGAGGACGCTGTCCTTGGTGTGCCCCGGGGTGTGCTTCACCTGGAACCGGAGGGGACCGCTCTTGAACTCGTCCCCGTCGTCGACCGAGACGTCCTGCTTCAGCGGGGCGACCCGGTGGGCGAGCACCTTGGCCCCGGTCCGCTCCCGGACGTCCTGGTTGCCGGCGCAGTGGTCCGGGTGGCTGTGGGTGTTCAGGATGTAGCGCACCTTTACTCGCTTGGCGTCGATGGCCGCCAGGACCGGGTCGATCCCGTAGGACGGGTCGATCACGACGCCGTCCCCACCCTCCCGGTCCGCGACGAGGTACGTGAAGTTCAGGTACGGTCCGATGCGAAACTGGTCGATGAACACGGCCCGGTCGAGAGGAGGCGGCTATTTGAGGCTGAACGCCGGGGCTTCGTTGGCGGACGGCGCCGGGAGGGCCCGGCGTCCCGTGACCGCGTCGAGCACCACCCGACCCTCGTGGCCCTCCGCGTACCAGTGGGGGAGGTAGACGAGCTGGAGGGGTCCCAGCCGGATATCGTCCGAGGCGGGGGGAACCCGCCGGGTCTCGATGACGAGGGCCCCTCCGTGCTGCTCGGTATGGTCGACGCTCACGACATGGTACCGTCGGATGGCCTCCATCGCGATCCCCGCGGCCTCCTGGGCCCCGATCTCCGGGGCGATGAACTGGTGCGGCACGTCCAGCTCGGCCACCAGTTCGCGGTCCCCCTCCTCCCAGACCTCGGCCCGCCGGGAGACGGCGTGGACCGCCACGGTCCGGTCCAGCATCGTCCCGCGGATTCCCGCGGGGGAGGCGGGCCGGACCCGATACGGGGCGACGTAGTACGGGACGAGACGGAGCGTGAAGCGCGGGCCGTCCACCCCGGCCAGGACCTCGGCCTCGGCGCGCCCGACCCGGGGTCGCACGATTCGGGCGCCCTCCGGGAGCAGGACGAACGGGGTGTCCATCCCTCCGTCCGGCTCCGGCTCGCCGGCGCCGAGCACCGCGGGAAGGAGCAGTTCCCCGAGCGCGGGACCCAGCGTCGATGGGTCGAGCACCTCGATGCCGCGGTCCCCCGCGACCCCGCGTGCCGCCGGTCCGGGGTCGTCATCGTAGACGAGGATCCGATGGATGGAGTCGGGGGGGAACAGGTTCTCGACCTCGAGGGGCGACCGGGATGCCGGAGCGATGACGACCGCCCGGCGGTCCCGGAGTCGGGCCGCGAGCGTGACGTCCGCCCGGTGGTCCACCCGGTAGCCGGCCGCGGTGAGGAGCCGCACGAGGATCGACGAAGTCGCGGGGACATGCGGCACGGCCCGCTCGACGCGGGCCGCTCCATATCTTGCTTCCGTTCGTGAGGACGGCCTCGCGAGCGGCCGGCTCCTCTCCTCGAGTGTGGTGGGTGTAACGGCAACCTTTTACCCGACCGAGCGTCCAAACGCCGTCGATGGGCGAGTCCGTCACGCTGCGCGTCGCGGAAGCCTTCCAGCAGGATATCGGCCTCGGCACCGCCCGCATCGACGTGCAGACCCGGCAGCGGCTCAAGGTCGGCCTCGGGGATGTGGTCGAGATCCGGGGGCGGAAGGGAACTCCGGCGGTCGTGAGCCGCGCGCAGCCCGACGACGAGGGAAAGGGCCTGGTCCGAATCGAGGCCGTGGTCCGACGCAACGCGGGGGTCAGCATCGGCGACCGCATCACGGTCCAGCGGATCGACTGTCCGAACGCGGACTCCGTGACGATCGCCCCGATCTACGCCGGCTCCGCCCGGATGGACCTGGGCCCGGGGCTCGAGAGCTTCGTGGCCAAGGCCCTGGCGAGGCGCCCCTTCGTCCGGGGAGACGTCTTCGTCATCCCCGGCGTGTTCCTGATGGGCGGCTCCCTCCCCTTCATGGTCGTCGCGACCCAACCGAAGGGGTTCGTCCAGGTCGCGCCGGCGACGCTGATCACGATCAAGGAGGAGACGGTCAGCGAGACCGAGGTCGCCGCGCCCCGCATCTCCTACGAGGATATCGGCGGTCTGACGGAGAAGCTGGGGCGGGTCCGCGAGATGATCGAGCTGCCGCTCAAGCACCCCGAGCTGTTCGACCGGCTCGCGATCACCCCGCCGAAGGGAGTGCTCCTCTACGGCCCGCCGGGGACCGGGAAGACGCTCATCGCCAAGGCCGTGGCCAACGAGGCCGGGGCCCACTTCATCGGGATCCAAGGGCCGGAGATCATCTCGAAGTACTACGGGGAGAGCGAGAAGGAGCTGCGCGAAAAGTTCGAGGAGGCGGAGAAGAACGCCCCCAGCGTCATCTTCATCGACGAGCTCGACTCGATCGCGCCCCGTCGCGACGAGGTCGTCGGTGAGGTCGAACGCCGGGTCGTCGCGCAGCTGCTCACCCTCATGGACGGCCTCTCGGGGCGGGGGAACGTGATCGTCATCGCCGCGACGAACCGGGAGGAGGCGATCGACCCCGCGCTGCGACGACCGGGCCGCTTCGACCGCGAGATCGAGATCGGGGTGCCCACGATGGAAGGTCGGCTCGAGATCCTCCAGATCCACACGCGCGGCATGCCGATCGACGGCTCGGAAAAGGACCGGGAACGGGTCCTGCGGGACCTGGCGGCCCAGAGCCATGGGTTCGTCGGCGCGGACCTCTCCTCGCTCGCGCGGGAAGCCGCGATGCGGGCCCTGCGGCGGTACCTCCCCGAGATCGACTTCGACCAGCCGATCCCGCTCTCCCTGCTCGAGCGGATGAAGGTCACCGAGACCGACTTCCGCGAGGCGCTGAAGACCATCGAGCCCTCGAGCCTGCGGGACGTGACGGTCGAGATCCCGACCACTCGCTGGGAAGAGGTCGGCGGGCTCGAGCGGGTCCGCCGGATCTTGGAGGAGTCGGTCGAGCTCCCGTTCAAGAACCCGCAGGCCTACCGCCACATCGGGATCGAACCCCCCCGGGGGATCCTGCTGTACGGCCCGCCCGGGGTCGGAAAGACCCTGCTCGCCAAGGCGGCCGCGACCGAGAGCCAGGCGAACTTCATCTCGGTCAAGGGGCCGGAGGTGATGAGCAAGTGGGTCGGCGAGAGCGAAAAAGCGATCCGGATGATCTTCAAGAAGGCTCGTCAGGCCTCCCCGTCGATCGTCTTCATCGACGAGATCGACTCGATCGCCCCCCGGCGCGGGCTCCAGACCTCGAGCGGTGTCACCGAACGGATCGTCAACCAGCTGCTCACCTCGATCGACGGACTCGAGAGCCTCGAGCGGGTCCTCGTCATCGCGGCGACGAACCGCCCCGACATCCTCGACGAGGCGCTCCTGCGGACCGGACGGTTCGACCGACTGCTCTACGTCGAGCCCCCGAACGTTGCCGGGCGGCTCGAGGTCCTCAAGGTGCATTCCAAGCGGA
>JASHTC010000163.1 GCA_030040755.1 Thermoplasmata archaeon
CCAGCTACAACAAGGCGACGCAGCTCCACATCGGCCGCCTCAAGGCCAAGCTTGCGGTGCTGCGCCTCGAGCGCGAGGCGCGGGCGAAGGGCAAGGGCGGGGGGGTCGGCTACGGGGTCCGCAAGAGCGGGCACGCCACCGTCGGCCTGGTCGGGTACCCCTCCGTCGGAAAGTCGACGCTGCTCAACAGCCTGACGGCGGCGGAGAGCGAGACCGCGGCCTACGACTTCACCACCCTGACGATCATCCCCGGAATGCTCCGATGGTCCGGAGCTTCCATTCAGGTCCTCGACATGCCGGGGCTCGTCCCCGGCGCCTCCCGCGGGCGGGGGCGGGGCCGCGAGGTGCTCTCCGTGGTCCGCTCCGTCGACCTGATCCTCTTCCTGATCGACCCCGACCACACGAACCTGCGGGCGTTGCAGGCCGAGCTCGAGGGGGCTGGGGTCCGGATCAACCAGCGCCCCCCGCGGGTCGTCGTTCAGCGCTCCGACCGGGGGGGCCTGACCGTTTCGAGCACGGTGAAGCTGACCTACCTCGCGGGAGGGATCGCGGCGCAGATCGCGCGGGAGTTCGGGGTGCACAACGGGTCGATCGTCTTCCGGGAGGACGCGACGGCCGACCAGCTGATCGACGTGCTGGCCGGGAACCGCGTCTACGTCCCCGCGATCGCGGCCGTGAACAAGGCCGAGCTGTTGAGCGCCTCGGACAAGGCACGTTTGGCGGCCGAACTCAAGCCGACGGTGCCGACCTTCATCTCGGCCAAGCACCGGACGGGGCTGGAGCTGCTCGTCGAGCAGATCGGCCACTCGCTCCGGTTCATCCGCATCTACCTGAAGCCGCCCGGTAAGCCGGCCGACAAGGACGAGCCGCTCATCCTCCGCCAGGGCGACACGGTCGACGGGCTGCTCGCACGGCTCCCGGCGGAGCTGGGCCGAACCTTCCGCGCGGCACAGATCTGGGGACCGAGCGCCCGGTTCCCGGGTCAGACCGTCGGCCGCGACCACATCCTCTCGGATGAGGACACCGTCACCGTCGTGATCGCTCGGGGGAGTGCGCGCGTCGCGGCGTAGCCCGCGCACGCCGAGCCTCGCGGAACAGTTCCGGCCGGGCTCGCCCTCCGACGAGGTAGTGACCCCGGTGGAACGGGTCGAGCCGGACGCTCCGCTCGAGGTCGAAGCCCGCCGCGAGCTCCTCCTCCGCCCGGCGCACGTGCTGCGGGGCCGAGGCATCGCGACCCATGCTCGCGGTCTTGAGGGCCAGCACGAGGGCCCCGCGCGCCTCGCGCAGGAAGAGCGCCGCGTTGGCGACGACGATCTCGACCTGGTCGGCCTGCGCGATGTCCGCGTACACTCCGTCCACGGACGGGACGAGCCCGGAGAAGCTCCGCGGCTCTCGCGCGTCGGCGAGGACCGGGTCGAGGCTCGGCCAGCGCAGCGCCAGGGTGAGGAGTCGGTGGAACGGGCGGAGGCTCCGCTCGACCGCGTACACCCGGCCGGCCGGCCCGACCAGGTCGGCGACGTGGGAGGCCGTGGTCCCGCTCGCGGCCCCGAGATACAGCCACCGCTCCCCCTCCGAAGGGACCGGGCCCCGCCATTCCCGGACCAGCCCGGCCGAGAGTTTCGAGCGGGCCGGCTCGAAGGACCGGAAGGAGCGACTACCCGAGTACGCCCACCGCTCCCCATAGACGGACGGTTCCGTCCCCACGGTCTCGGTCCACAGCTCCACCCGGTCGTCCGAGCGGACCCGGAGGAGCCGGGGGCTGTCCGCCGCCGGACGAAAGACGCGCGGGGGCCTCAACGCGCCCTCCGGCGCAGGGCCTCCACCCGGCGGTCCCGTCGGGCGACGAGGCGATCGGATATCGCGGCGTGAGTGGTCGCGTCCGCGCGGGCGGCGATGGCGGCGATCGCGGCCAGGCTCCGGGCGTAGGCCCCTCGTCGGCCGATCGGGAGGTCGTTCATCCGCGCGGCACGGTAGAGGACCCCGTACCGGGGCCCGCGCTCCGGCGAGGGCCGGCGACGGGAACCCAGCAGCTGGATGCGGGAGCCGCTCATCCGCCCGAGCGCCCCGATGCTCCCCGCGGCCGCGACCAGGCGCCCGGCGACCCGCTCCCCGACGACGGCCGAGAGGTTGGGGACGACCTGTTGGGCCGCTCGTCCGAGGAGGGAGAGCAGGCTGGCGTGGTGGCGCGAAAGTGCCGCGCGGGCGCCGGCCCAGGCGGGCCCGTACTCCTCGAGCAAGGTGCCCGCCACGGCGACGAAGCTGTCGGCCGCGCGCTCTTCGCGCCCGAGGGCTCGTTCGAGCCGCTCCTCCTCCCGGGCCAGCGAGATGAGCACTTCCTCCGGCGAGGCCAGCGCGCGGTCGAGCGCCCGCTGCGCCACCCCGAGCAGGAAGGCCCGGTCCTCGGGGCCGGCCCGACGTTCCAGTCCCGCTCGTGCGGTCCGCAGTTCCGTGAGGGAGGCGAGCCGGACCTCGCGACCGGTCCCTCGAGCCAGCGCCTCGACCCAGCGGGGGTCGCTCGCCGCCAGGGAGGTGGTCGCCGGCAGACCCCGCAACGCAGAGAGGATCCCCGAGGGGAGCTCGCCGGCGGCGAGGGCGAGGTACCGGTGGGCGGCCGCAGTCGGGGCGGGGCCGAGCGGGACCTCCCCGACGTGTCCCGCAGGGTCGAGTTCCACCCATGTGAGCCGCGGTCCGTCAGCGAGTACGACCGCGATCCCCACGCCCTAGTACTCCGCCAGCGACTTCTGGAACCGGTGGCGCTCCTCGGGGACCTCGACCGGGTACCGCCCGGTCAGGCAGCCGAGGCAGAGGTCGTCGCCGGGCCTCCCGATGGACTCGACCAAGCCGGGGATCGACAGGTAGCGCACCGTGTTCGCGCCAATCTCGTCCGCGACCTGTTCCTCGTTGCGCTCGAAGGCGATCAGGTCCTTCCGCTCCTTCATGTCGATGCCGAAGTAGCACGGCGCGATGATGGGAGGGCAACCGATCCGCACGTCGACCTGGGTCGCCCCGGCGGACCGTACCATCTGGACGATCTCGTGGAGCGTCGTCCCCCGAACGATCGAGTCGTCCACGAGCACCACCCGCTTGCCCCGCAGGAGGCCGGGGATGGGGTGGAGCTTCACGCGGACCTCGAGCTCGCGGCGCTTCTGGTCCGGGATGATGAACGTGCGCTCGACGAACCGGTTCTTGATCAACGCCTCCGCGTACGGGATGCCGGATCCCTCGGCAAAGCCAAGCGCCTGCGGCCGCGCGGAATCGGGGACGGGAACGACCAGGTCCGCCTCCGCCGGGCTGTCCTTGGCCAGGCGCAGGCCGATGCGATGGCGGGCGTCGTAGACGCTCTGGCCCTCGACGATCGAGTCGGGGCGCGAGAAGTAGACCCACTCGAACATGCAGTGGGCCCGGTGCCCGCTACCGGGGATCCGGGAGGTGCGGGCCAGCTGGCCCTTCTCGAGCACCAGAACCTCCCCCGGGAGCACGTCCCGAACGACCTTGCCGCCCATCAACTCGAGGGCGACGGACTCGCTGGCCACCGCGACGCCGCCGTCGATCGTCCCGTAGACGAGAGGCCGCATGCCGAGGGGGTCGCGGAAGGCGAGCACGCGGTTCCCCACCAGCATGACGACCGAGTACCCCCCGACCAGCTCGGTCGCGGCCCGGCGGATCGCCGCCTCGAGGTCGCGGGTGCGACCGTACTCGAGGCCGATCATCTGGGCCATCGTCTCGGTGTCGGCGTTGCCGAGAAGGTCGACCCCCTGCGCCTGCAACCGGTGGCGCACGCGTTCGAAGTTCACGAGGTCCCCGTTCGCGGCGAGCGCGGCCTCCTCCGTCTTCAGCTTGAAGACGATCGGTTGCGCGTTCTCGAGGTCGGTCGTGCCGGTCGTCGGGTAGCGGTTGTGGCCGATGCCCGCCGAGCCGCGGAGCGAGTCCAGGATGTCCTGGGTGAAGACCTCGTGGACGAGCCCGGTCCCCTTGCGGTGATGGAGCGTCCCGTGGCTCGAGGTCGCCATTCCGGTGGCTTCCTGCCCCCGATGCTGGAGGGCGCGGAGGCCCCGGAAGACGTACGGCGCGGCCCCTTTCCCCTGCAGCGAGACCCCTACGATGGCGCAGAACTCGCGTGCCGGCATCGCTCGACCGGGCGGCCGAAACGGCCCCCGGTCGAGTCTACTCGGCTACGGGTCTTAAGGCGAGCGGGGCGCTTCAGCCGAAGAGGGCGGAGAGTCCTTCGGCCGCCTCTTCCTCGGAGACGCCCTTCTCTTCCTTCTTCTCTTCCTCTTTCTTCTCGCCCTTGCCGTCCTTCTTCTCCGCGGCGGGGCCGGCCGGGGCCGGCGCGTTGAACGTCTCGGCCTTCGCGAGCACCTCGGTGAGGTTGACGCCCTCGAGCGAGGCCATCAGGGCCTTGACCCGGCCCGCATCGGGCGCGACGCCCGCGGCGGTGAGGACGCCCGTCAGGGCCTTCTCGTCGATCGGCTTGCCGGCGGCGTTGAGCAGCAGGGCTCCGTAAACGTACTCCATCGTTCTCACTCCTGGTTCTGGGGGGGACCTACCTAGGTACCTGTGATCTTCCCGAGCGCGGCGGCGGCCCGGATCGCCTGGGCGAACATCGGGGTGATCGTCTCGGGCGTCGGGTAGCCGGCGGCGATGGCGAGCGCCAGCGCCCGCCGGTGCGCCCGCCCGACGAGGAGGGGCACGGTCGCCGGCGTCGCATAGCCGAGCTCGAGCGCCAGCCCGAGCGCGAGCTGGGCGGCCCGTCCGAACGCGGCGCGCTGGGCGTCCAGGTCGACCGCGAGAACGCTCGCGGGGTAGAACGAGCTGCCCTCGACGACCGCCCGGAGCGAGAGGCCGACCTCGAGGGGGAAGATCTCGAGACGGGTCAGCATCCCCGCCACGTCGCGGGAGATCACCTGGCCGGCCTTGACGATCAGGGTGTCCTTCTTGAGGACGACCTTCCCTTTCTCGATCATCGCGGGAAAGCCCGCGTGCTGAAGCTCGCCGACGATCGGTCCCGGCTTGAAGCTGGTCGTTTGGGCCGGCACCAGGATGTCGGCGGGCGCGACCTCTCCGCCGCGGGCGGGGGTCGGCGAGCGGGTCTTCCGGAACTCTTGGTAGAGCGCGAACGGGTTCCCGTCGGCCGCGAGGAGCGCCGTCTGGTCGTGCACCTCGGCGAGCAGGGGCTGGAGGGCGGGTCGCTCCTTGCCCGCGCGCTCGAGCGCGTGGCGGATGGCGGTGTTCGGCGCGACGATGATCGGCCGGTTCTTGCGCCGGAGCTCGCGGCGCATCCGCTGGAGCGCGGCCGCGGGGACGCCCCGGACCCCCACCAGGGCCGTCACCGGGCGGGCGAGGATGGTGGCGGAAAGCTCCTCCACGCGGGCGAGCCGCGCCGGGGGTACCGAGCCGCGTCCGACCATCGAGAGCCTCCTACCAGATCCGGACCGCGGGGCCCATGGTCGTCTTGACGTAGACCGACTCGATGTTCGTCCGCCCCCGCTCGAGCTTCCCGACGATGCGGCTGAGGGCCGCGTCGATGTTCTGCGCGATCTGGTCCGGAGGCATCGAGCGGATCCCGACCGGCACGTGGAACGTACGGTTCCCCTTCGAGCGCACCCGGACCGAGCGCTTCATCGCGCCGATCAGGTTGCTCGGGTCCGTCCCCGGGGGGACGGGGCGCGGCATCTTGCCGCGGGGGCCCAGCACGACCCCCAGCCGCTTGCCGATCGCCGGCATCATCGGCGCCTCGGCGAGGAAGAAGTCGACGTCCTCAACGAGGCGCTTCGCCGCCTTCGGGTCCTTCGCGAGCTCCTCGAGCTCGGCGGGGGTGATCACCCGGTCCGCGACCGCGCGGACCTTCTGCCCAAGTTCGGGGGACCCGAAGACCGCCACCTTCACGCCCTTCCCGCGGCCGTTGGGGAGCGGGACGTCGTCCTCGATCCGGTTCTTCGGGATCGACAGGTCGAGGTCCTTCAGGTTCACGGAGAGTTCGACCGTCTCCGGGAACTTGCGTTCCGGAGCCTTCTGGAGGGCTTCGGTGACGGCCTCTACGGACGGTCGGTCGGGCATCGATGTGGCACCCTCGGAGAGGGCGGCGCCGCCGAGAAGGCTCGCTTACTTAAGGCTTGGCGCTCCGCTCGCCGAGAATGCTGACGGCCGGCGACGTTCCGGGCCGGTCCGACCGTCGCCGCCCCGGTCGTTGGGGTGCGTCCGTCCGCTCCATCGCTCGACCCGCGACGCCCCGCGCCGGGAGGCGGAGACTCCCGTTCGGGTCTCCCGGGGGCTCGTGGTCGCGCTCGCCGGCTCGGGCGTCGTACCGTCGGGCGACGAGACGGCGGGGAGGGAGTCCGCGGCCGGGGGCAGCTCCCGCGGGGGGCGGAGGGCCAAGTCGGGCTCGTTCCCTCCATCTTCGAGGGGAGGACCGAGAGAAACCGCCCCCAAGCTTAATTACTGGACCGACCTCGGCGCGGCCCGATGCACTACCCGAAGGTCGTCTCGACGTATTGTCCGAAGTGCAAGGTCCACACGGAGCACGAAGTCGAGAAGGACAAGAAGCGACCGGCCTCCGAGCTGGCCTGGGGGCAACGCCGATTCCGGCGGGCCACCCGGGGGTACGGAGGGTTTCCGCGTCCGAAACCCGAGGGCCGCGCGAAGGCGGTGCGGCGGGTCAATCTGAGGTTCCGGTGCAAGAAGTGCAAGTACATCGTCAAGCCCGCCAGCTGGCGGGCGAGCCAGCTCGAGCTCGTGGAGCACCACTAGGAGGGTTCCCACGCGCGCTCCGTCCCCGTTCTGGATCGTGAAGTGCCCGGACTGCTCGACCGAGCAGACCGTCTTCAGCCGACCCGCGACCACCGTCAACTGCACGGTGTGCGGAGCGACCCTAGCGACCCCGACCGGCGGGCAGGCTAAGCTGCGGGGCGAGTTCGTGCGCTCCGCGTCCGGCTAGGGGGGCCGCGGTCCCCCATGCCGCTGCGACCGGAGTACCCGGAAGAGGGCGAGCTGGTCATCGGCACCGTCACCTCCATCCGAAATTTCGGGGCGTTCGTCACGCTGGACGAGTACAACGGCCGGGAGGCGTTCATCCACCTCTCCGAGGTCGCCACCGGGTGGGTCAAGTACATCCGGGACCACATCCGCGAGGGCCAGAAGATCGTCGCCCGGGTGCTGCGCATCGACCCGGCCAAGAATCAGATCGACCTCTCCCTCAAACGGATCGACGACCACCAGCGCCGGGAGAAGACTCAGGCGTGGAAGAACGAGATCCGGGCGATGCGGCTCATCGAGCAGGTCGCGGCGACGCTCAAGCTGAAGCCGGACGAGGCCGTCGACCAGTTCGGGCCGGGGCTCGTCGAGAAGTACGGTTCGCTCTTCCAGTCGTTCGAGGTCGCCTCGGCGGACCCGAAGCGGTTCCAGAAGGAGAACGAGAAGGCCCCGTGGACGACCGCGTTCCTCAAGGTCGCCGCCGAGAACATCGTCCCCCCGCACGTCACCATCCTGGGTACGCTCGAAGTCACCGACCCGAGCCCGGACGGCGTCGACCACGTCCGGGCCGCGCTGCTCGCCGCGGAGAAGGTCGACCCGGAGGCGGTCGAGGTCCAGTACGTCGGGGCCCCCCGGTACCGGATCCGGGTGGCGGCGAGCCAGTACAAGGCCGCCGAGGAGACGTTGAAGAAGGCGACCGACGCCGCCGTCAAGTCGATCCAGGGCGCGGGCGGAGAGGGTTCCTTCACCCGCGCATGACCGAGTCGATCCTGCGGGTCTGCCGCGCCTGCGCCCGGTACACCTTCAAGGCGGAGTGCCCGGATTGCCATGGTCCGACCCGGACCCCCCACCCGGCGCGCTTCGACCCGGGGGACCGGTACGGGAAGTACCGCCGCATGTTACGGGCTACGGCACCCCCCGGGGCGGGAGCGGAGTGAGACGTTCGTGGCCGCGACCATGCACCGCATCAAGGTCATCAACGACGTGAGCGACCTCGTCCCGATCCTCAGGGCCGTGGACTCGCCGCTCAAGCTCAAGCTCGTGACCCGGCTGGGCGAGAGCTGGCTGACGATCGAGGACGTGCGCCAGGAGTACGGCGCGGAGGGCGTGAAGACGCTCGCCTTCTTCGAGAAGCTCCGCCTCATCGATACGCGGTGGGTCGCCCGCGAGGGGCGGAAGCAGCCGGACAAGAGCTACCACTTCTACTACTCCACGATCAACATCAACACGACCAGCCCGCTCGCCGAGATTTCCGAGGTGCTGGCGATCGCGATGATGAGTCCCAAGGAGTATGCGAAGCTCGAGGAGAAGATCTTCGCCGCGGTCGGCCCGGAGGGCCGGTTCTTCTCCGACACCGCCGAGGAGCTCGGGATGAGCCCCACGCGGCTGAAGGGGCTCGTCAAGCGCTCGGACAAGCTGGAGTACCGTGGTCACCGGATCGAGCGGTTCCAGGCGGAGCCCGCGGAGTAAACGGACCGCCGTCTCGGTCCTCCGGGTCGGCCACCGTCCCGGCCGGGACCCCCGGTTGACGACCCATCTGGCGCTCGCGGCCCGAGCGCTCGGCGCCGAGCGGATGCTCTTGCACCCCCCCGACCCCGCGCTCGCGGCCCGGGTCGCGGCGGTCGGGGACGGATGGGGCGGCCGCTTCGAGGTCGTCGGCACTCCGGACTGGCGTCGTGCGGTCCGCGCGTTCGACGGGCCGGTCGTGCACCTGACGATGTATGGGCTTCCCCTGGCGGCGGTACGCCCGAGGCTCGCCCGGGCCGCCCGGATCCTCGTCGTGGTCGGGGGGGCCAAAGTCCCCGCCGACCTCTACCGGCTGGCCAACTACAACGTCGCCGTCGGCCACCAGCCCCACAGCGAGGTGGCGGCGCTCGCCGTGTTCCTCACCCAGCTCCTGGGGATTCCCGGGCCCGCCCCCTGGCCGGGAGCAAAGCGGGCGATCGTCCCGCGGGCCCGAGGGAAGCGAGTCATCCCGGGGAGGGGGAAGAAGTGACCGAGGTACTGGAGCCGGTCCCCGCAGGGCACCTTCCGCTCTCCGCGCAGGCCCCCGGGAAGTGCATCGTCTTCGGCGAGCACGCCGTCGTGCACGGAGGTCCGGAGCTCCTCTTCGCGATCGACCTGTCGACCCAGGTCGTGGTGCGGCCCGCCCCCCGGTGGGCCCTGAACGGCGACCCGGGCGCCGCGGACCGACATCCGTACTTCCGCTCGGTGATCCAGAGTCCATGGGCCGGCGCGCAGCCCGCCGACGTGCGGACGGTCTCTCGGATCCCGCGCGGGGCCGGCCTCGGGTCGTCCGCGGCGCTATCGGCCGCGCTCACGTGCGCCCTCTCCTCGACGACGGGCGG
>JASHTC010000164.1 GCA_030040755.1 Thermoplasmata archaeon
GCTTCCTGGCATCGGTCGTGGGTGCCGAGGCTCCAGAACGCCGCGCCGCATACCGTGCATCGCTGCCGACGGAACCCGTGCTCGCGGAAGAACGGAAGCTGGTACTCGGCCTCGTCCATTGACGGCGCGCCGAGGCCCCTCCCACCTTAAACCGTTTGGTTGCGGTGGCGGCCGAGCGCCCTCCCGTTGGCCGGCTCGGGCGCCGGACCGCTCCCCCGACGCGCCTTATGCTGGACCGAGGGTCGAGAGGCGGTCCGACCATGGTCGAGCTCCCGCCCCGCACGGTCCGCCGGGCGACCGCCCTGCTCCTCGCGCTCCGGGTCGGCTACGCCTACAACTGGTTCTCCATCGGCCCCGCCCTGCTGGCGGTCGGGTCGACGTTCTCGGTCGGGCCCGCCGACTGGGGACTCCTCGTGGCGGCCTTCCTCGCCGGCGCCGGAGCCTTCCAGGTCCCCGCCGGGCTGCTCTCCCGCCGGTACGGGGCGCGGGGCGTCTCGCTCGCCGGGGTCGGCCTCCTCGCGCTCGGGGCCGGCGCCAGCGCGCTCTCGACCAGCTTCCCCGAGCTCTTCGCGCTGCGGTTGCTCGCGGGGGCCGGCGCCGGCCTGTTCTTCTCTCCGGCCATCGGTCTCGTGGCGAGCCTCTACCCTCCCGGGCACCGGGGAGTCCCCGTCGGCACGTTCAGTTCGGCATTCAGTGCGGGGGCCGCTCTCGGCCTCATCGGAAGCTCGGTCCTCCTCCCCGCCGTCGGTTGGCGGGTCGCGCTCGGGGTGGGCGGGGCCGGGCTCGGGCTGATCACGCTGCTCGCCGTCCTGTTGATCCCCGAGGCGGCCGGGGCCCCCGAGCATCGCTCGGCGCCGCGGGGGTATCCGGTGGCCTTCCGCCTCCCCGGGGTGTGGGCGATCGGGTTCGCGTTCATCGGGCTCGAGGGCGCGTCGTTCACGACGACCCAGTTCGTGGTGCCGTACGGGGAGACGGTCCTCGGCTGGTCGGCCCTGGTCGCCGGCGCGGTCGGGGTGATGTTCGTCCTCCCCAGCGTCGTCGGAGGGCCGGTCGGCGGAGAGCTCGCCGAGCGGTACCGAAATCACCGGACCCAGTTCGTCCTCGTGACCGGGGTCGCCGCGGCGGTCCTCGCGGCGTTCCCCTACGCCGGCCTCCTGGCGGCCGCCGGGGTCGGGGCCGTCTTCGCCTTCTCCTATGGGTTCGTCTACGCGGTCATGTACGTGATCCCGCACGATTGGCCCGGGTTGCCGTCCGCCGAGGTCCCGCTGGCGATCGGGGTGTTCAACGCGATCCAGCTCGCCGGGGGCGCCGGGGTCTCCGCTCTGTTCGGCTGGGTCGTGGCGGTGCGCTCCTACTCGGTCGGCTGGCTGGTCCTCGCCGGGGCGGTCGTGCTGACCCTCGTCGCGATCGTCGCGCTCCCCCCGAGCGCCCGGGCCCGAGCCGGTCCGCCTTCCTCGGGGGCGCCCGTCCCGCCCGGAGCGCCCGGCCGGTAGCGCAGAGGTCCTCGATCGGGCACTCCGTACAGCGGGGACGGATCGGGCGACAGACGTTCTGCCCGTGCTGCACGAGGAGCGGGTTGACCGGGATCCAGTATTTCGGGTCGACCTCCGCGGTGAGCCGCCGCTCCGTCTCTTCGGGCGTGCGGGTCCGCACGACGCCGAGCCGGTTCGCGATGCGGTGGACATGGGTGTCGACCGGGATCGCCGGGATGCCGTAGCCGAAGACCAGGACACAGTTGGCGGTCTTGGGGCCGACCCCCGGCAACGACGTGAGCTCGTCGTACGTCCGGGGGACGAGGCCGTGGAACCGGCCGAGGACCTGTTCGGCGACCCGGCGGAGTACGCGCGCCTTCGTGTGGTAGAACCCGGTCGGTCGGATCAGCTGCTCCACCGCGGCGGTGGGCGCCCGAGCGAGCGACGCGGGGTCGGGGTAACGGGCGAACAGGGCCGCGCTCGCGACGTCCGTCGCCTCGTCGCGCGTCCGCTGGGAGAGGATCGTACCGATGAGCACCTGGAACGGGTTCTCGGCGTGGTCCCGGAGGTACGGGACCCTCCAGTCCCCCGTGTGGTAGAAACCGCTCAGCCGGTCGAGCAGCGTCTCCCAGGGAAACTCCCGCCCGCTCACGCCCTCCCCCCGGAACGGCTCGGGGAGACCTCGACCCCCGGGTCCGACAGGTCGGGCTCGTCGTCCCCGGCCCCGCGCATCAGCTCGCCGATCAAGTAGTCGCTCCCGACCACGAGGGTGAACCCGTCCGGGCCGGTGGCGGCGCGCGCGAGATGGACCCCCTCCTCGGCCGTGCGGGCCTCGACGATGCGGGCGAACCGGCCGACCGCGTGGGCCCGGAGCTCGGCCGCGGGGAGGGCCCGGGAGGACCGGACGGGGACGACGACCAGCGTCCGGGCCAGGGGACTGAGCGCGTCCAGGATCCGGTCGACCTCCTTCCCGCGCAGGGAACCGAAGACCACCGCGCTCTCGGCCGGGTCGGCGAGCGGGAGCAGCTCGCCGAGGCTCTCCGCCACCGCCCGAGCGCTCTCGGGAGTGTGGGCCACGTCGTAGTACAGGTCCGGTCGCTGGGCGACGCGCTCGAGGCGTCCCGGCCAACGGACCCCGGCGAGGCCGGCGCGGGCGGCCTCGGCGGAGAACGGCCGTCCGACGGAGGTGAGGAAGCGGGCCGCCGCGGCGATGGCGAGGGTCACGTTCTCGGCTTGGAACGTTCCCCAGAGGGGGAGGCGCAGGTCGTCGACCGTGACCGAAGGGAGGTGGACCTCCAGCCGCTGACCCTCCTCCGATAACGTGCGGCCGCCGAAGCGGAGCTCGCGTCCGAGATGCCAGAGCGGCACCCCCGCCCGGTGGGCCGCCGCCTCGACGACCGCGGTGGCCCCCGCCGGCAGCCGCCCGATCACCCCGGTCATCCCCGGGTGGAGGATCCCGGACTTCTCGGTCGCGATCGCCTCGACGGTCGGCCCGAGGAGCTCGGTGTGCTCGAGCTCGATGGTCGTGATCACGCCCACCCGGCTGTCGAGGACGTTGGTGGAGTCGAGGCGCCCGCCGAGCCCGACCTCGATCACCCCGGCGTCGATGCGCTGCTGGGCGAACCAGTCGAAGGCCAGGACGGTGGTCACCTCGAAGAACGTCGGGGCGCGGTCGATCGTCCCGGCCGCCAGGAGGCGGGCGGCGGTCTCGTCCACCCGCCGCACCCCCTCGACCACCGCGCTGCGACCGATCGGCGTCCGGTCGACCTGCATGCGGTCCCGGTAGCTGGCCAGGTGCGGGGAGGTGAAGAGGCCCGTCCGCCGCCCGTGGGCCCGCAGCACTGCCTCGGTGAGCGCCGCGGTCGAGCCCTTGCCCTTGCTCCCCGTCAGGTGGACCGCGGGGAACGAACGTTCGGGGTGCCCGTGTTCCGCCAGGATCTCCGCCACGACCTCGAGGCCCGGCCGCACCCCGAACCGGCGCCGGGCGAACAGGGAGTCGAGCGTCGCCCGGTACGCTCCGCCGGTCCGTGCCGGGGCCGCGCGGGCTCCGGTCCCCTTCTTCAGCGCCACGCTCGAGAAGACCGCTCAGTAGGTGGAGCGTTCGCGGTAGGGACCATACACGTCCTGGAATGCGTGGACGACCTCGCCGAGGGTCGCCCGGGCCCGGAGGGCGTCGAGGACGGCGGGCATCGTGTTCTCCTCCTCCGTCGCTGCGACCCGGCGAAGGCGGTCGAGCGCCGCCTCCCACCGGGGGCGGTCGCGACGCGAGCGCAACGCCGCGAGACGGCGGGACTGGGTCCGACGGGCTTGCTCGGAGATCTTGAGGCGAGGGACCTTGACCGGTCCCTCCACCAGGTAGGAGTTGACCCCGACCACGTGCTGCGTCTTCGACTCGACGGCCCGCTGGTAGCGGAACGAAGCGTCCTGGATCTCCCGCTGGAAGAAGCCCCGCTCGATCCCGGCGACGACCCCGCCCATCGCATCGATCCGGTCGAAGTACCGGTGGGTCTCCTCCTCCATCGTGTCGGTGAGCCACTCGACGAAGTAGCTGCCGGCGAACGGGTCGACCGCGTCGGCGACGCCGGACTCGTAGGCGATGATCTGCTGGGTGCGCAGCGCGACCCGGACCGCGTCCTCGCTGGGGAGCTGGAGCGCCTCGTCGTAGGAGTTGGTGTGCAGCGACTGGGTCCCCCCCAACACGCCGGCGAGCGCCTGGATCGTCGTGCGCACCACGTTGAGCTCGGGCTGCTGGGCCGTGCAGGAGCAGCCGGCCGTCTGCGTGTGGAAGCGCATCCAGCCGGAGCGCTCCTTCCGGGCCCCGAACTCGTTCTTCATCACGTCGGCCCAGACGCGCCGGGCCGCGCGGAACTTCGCGATCTCCTCGAAG
>JASHTC010000165.1 GCA_030040755.1 Thermoplasmata archaeon
GCCGCCCCCCCCGCCGCCACTGCCGCACCCGCACCCTCCGCCCCCGGAGCCGCAGCCGCAGCCGCCGCCTCCGCCGGACTGAAGGAATACGCGCACGGCCGTGCCGGGCTTCTGGGCCTTGATGAGGGTCGAGACCTGGTCCTGCGCGGCCTTCGTAACTTCCAATTTGATCCCACTATCGCTCATTCGAACGGGGGTCCTCCTTGCCGCCCCAAGGTGCTGAGGTCGGCCGAGGTATAAAGCCCCGGTGACGCGGGCGTCACGACGGCGTCAGGCGGAGAACGACTTCCCGCAGGAGCAGGAGTGCTTGGCGTTCGGGTTGTAGATCTTGAACCCGGAGGCCTCGAGCCCGAGCAGGAAATCGACCTTGACGCCCGTCAGGAGCGGGGCGCTCGCCTTGTCGACCACGACCGTGAGCTTGGGGTCCTGGAAGGCGACCTCGTCCCCGCTCTCCTGCTTGTCGAACGACATGCCGTAGGTGAGGCCCGAGCACCCGCCCCCCTGGACGTAGAGGCGGAGGGCGGCGCCCGGCTTGCCCTGCTGCTCCATGATCTTGAGGACCTGGTCCCGCGCCGCGGGGGTCACCTCGATCATCGTCATGGGGGGTCTCCGCCGGTTTCTAGTCGTGGAGGCGGTAAAAGACTTGCTTACACGCGCGCCAGCGTTTCACCCGCTCGGCGCGGGGCCTTATCTATCGGACCGGAGTGCTGGCCTCGATGTGCCGACTGTTCGGGCTCCTGGCCGCCCACCCGCAGACGGGGGAGGCCTGGCTGGTCCACTCGGACCGCTCCCTCCTGGCCCAGTCGAACGTCTCCCCGGAGTCGGCCCAGAAGGACGGGTGGGGCATCGGCTGGTTCGAGCTCCCCGACCGGGTCCGGATCGAGAAGGGCGTGGGCGGGGCCTTCGAGCCGGGAGAGCGGGAGCGGTTCGTCCGGGCCGCGGGGGAGGCGCGGTCGACCCTCGTCGTCGGCCACCTCCGCCACGCCAGCAACCCGCTCGGGCTCCCCCACGAGCAGTTGCTCGCGCTCGAGAACTCGCAGCCGTTCGGGACCCACACGACGGTCTTCGCCCACAACGGCGCCATCGCCTTCCCGAACGAGACCCGCCCCTACCTGGGGGTGCACGAGCGGGACGTACAGGGCGTCAACGACAGCGAGGTGCTGTTCCTCCTCCTGCTCCGGCACTATGAGGAGATGCACGACGCCTTCCGGGCCTACGTCCACGCGGTCGACGACCTCGACCGCGTCTGGATCGACGTCGGGCGCCCACAGGTCTCCCCCTACTCCGGTCTGAACGTGCTCTTCGCCCCGAGTCCGCAGGAGCTGTGGGCGTTCTGCCTATCGCTCGGGGAGCACGGGTGCGGGCTGCTCGAGACCAGCCGGCCGTACTACGAGATGACCTACCACGCCGAACCGCACCGGGTGGTCGTGGGGAGCGAACCGTTCGACGGCAGCAAGAACTACTGGACCCCGCTCCCCTCCGGCACGTTCCTGCACGCCATCGCGCAGGGCGAGCACGTCGAGGTCCGTACCGGCCCGATCCCGACTCCCACCCTCTATCCCGCGAAGGCTCCGATGGCCTGACCGGGCCCGGGGTCCACGCCGGCGGAGGCGCCCATTCCGAGCGAGATGCTCTCGGGACCCGACCTCGGCGCCGGCTACCTGCACCAGCTCTCCGTCGACCGGGACGGCGAGCGGACGACGTTCACCTTCCACGCCCAGGAGGGGGGAGCCGACGCCGCGGGCCCGCCGAAGGGCCCCCTCGACGTGTTGGGGTACGTCCATCCGGGCCCCCCCTGTCAGTTCGGGGGCCCGCGCTGCTGGCATCGGCGCTTCCTGCTCCCGTTCGCCGAGACCGCGAAGGTCCGGACGGCGTACAATCGCTCCCGGTTCGTCCTCCAGGCGATGCTCGCCCAGGCCCACGAGGGGAAGCCCGCGGAGGTCGAGCCGGCGTTGCGCGAGGTCGTCCGCCGCCTCTCCGCGCCCCTCGCCGCCGAGGGAGTCCCCTGGTACGTCGGCGGGTCGTCCGCCGCCTGGCTCCTCGGAGGGTCGGTCGTCCCCCGGGACATCGACCTCGGGACCAGCCGGGCCGGGGTGGACCGCATCGCGGACCTCCTGCGAGAGTACCTCATCGAGCCGGTCGCCCCGACCGATTGGCCGCGGACCGGGATCGTCCACGGGGCGCGGGCGTTCGTGGGAACCTTTCAGGCCGGGGCCCGGGTCGAGTGGGCGGTGCCGATCGACCCGGCGGCGCCCGTTCGTTGGGGGGAATGGGGTGGGCGTCCCGAGGAGGTCCGAACGCTCTCCACGACGTTCGCCGGCGTCGAGCTGCGCGTGACCCGTCCGGAGTACGCCCTCGTCCGCGCCTGGGCATCAACGGCGAGCGAGCGGGCCGCGCCGCTGGTCGACCTGGTGCGCCGGCTCGGGCCCGACCGGGAACTCGCGACCGCGCTCCTCGAGCGGACCGAGCTCCGGCCGGAGGCCCGCGCTCGGCGGCTCCGCGAGCTCGATGTATAACCCCCCTCGAGCGCGGACCCCGCGTTCCCGTCGAGCCGTACCTTCATAGCCCCTCGGCTCGAGCGAGCCGCCATGCTGGCTCCCCAGGCCGCCCCGGTCGTCGAAGCACTGACGCCACATGACCTCGTGGCGTACTTCCATTGCCCGCACGAGATGGAGCTGACGCGCGCGAGCCATCTCCTCCGCGTCGGGGGACCGCTCGGCCCCGTGCGGACCCCGACGAACGTCGTGCCGCTCCACCACTCTCCCCTGTTCTCGCCGCCGCTCGGCAACCTGGTCGTGAACGAGGGCCGGCTCGACGTGAGCGAGAAGGACCTCCTGGTCTACGAGGACGAGGGGGAGGACGACCTGCCGGTGCTGTTCCCGCCCGACCGCGTGCGGCCGGACATCCGGTTCGCGGGCAACCGCAGCACGCTCGGGGACCCCGAGCTCGGCCTGCGGGGCCGACCCGACCTCATCATCCAGCGGGCGGACGCCTCCCTCGTCCCGGTGGAATACAAGTCGACGCACCTGTTCGTCGGCTACCACGAGGCGCACGGCCGCCTGTTCGACACCATCCAGGTGATCGCGGAGTGCCGCCTGGTCGAGGCGGCGTTCGGGCGGAAGGTCCCCTACGGGATCGTCCTCTACGGCGACGAGAGCGGAGGTGGGATCCACGAGGGATGGGTCCGGATCCCCTACGGCGAGGCGGAGCGGAGCTGGCTGAGGGTGGCGCTGCGTCAGGTTCGCGACGACCACGAGCGAGCGCCGGTTCCGGCGGAGCGGAACTGCGGGGGCTGCGAGCCGAACTCCCGCGGCCTCTGCCAGTTCGCCGCGACCCGGTACGAGGGGCCCCACCACCGGCTCGCGATGTACTCGACGCTCCGGGGATAAAGGGCCCGGGGCCGGGCGGGGGCGGGGGGGGCGTCCGTGGGCATCGGGGGCCCGCCCCGGGGCCGAGCCCCGCGGCGGGGGCCGGCGCCGGGGTAGGGATTAAATAGAACGGGCCCGTGGCCAGCGAGCCGCGCCAGAACGTTGTTCCACCGGTCGGTACATGCACCCGCAGAGGCTCGGGCCTCTTCGGGGAAGGGCGAGGGGCCCGCCGGCGACCTGGCCGCGGGTCCGATGACGCCGATCACACGCGTTCTGGACGCTTGTCAAGCGCCATTAGTGTAGCTGACTACTGTCAGTTGGGGAATGGCTGGGCTCGGGCGCCGAAGAAGGTCGTGCCAAGCTGCGATAAGCGGTGGGTAGGCGCAAGGAACCTGTGATCCACCGATCACCGAATCGGAACTCCGGTCCCGCAAGGGACATTCCGCAAGGAAGGGGAACCCCCCGAAGTAAAGCATTCTAGTA
>JASHTC010000166.1 GCA_030040755.1 Thermoplasmata archaeon
CTCCTGGCCCGCGCGGACGAGCCCGACCCGGAGGTCATCCACGAACCGTTCGACCCCGCCGTACCCCGTCGGGGGGATCGGCAAGACACCTCCGCCCAGGAGGAGGACCCGCACGCCCCCGCACCGACCGCGAGACTAATTAAGCGCGGGGCGCGCTGACGTCCCCGGGCCGGGCTTTTAGGCCGAGGTTCCGGACGAGCGTTCAGAGTCCCATGGGCACGGTCGGCGTGGAGATCGCGGTCAAGGACGACGAGCGGCTCCTGCTCGCCCTGGAGTCGCTCGCGAAGCAGACCCGCCTGCCCGACCACGTCCTCGTCGCGGCCTCGCCGAAGACCCCGGACCGGCTGGTCGACGCCGCGCGCGCCCGCTGGCCGTCGATCCACGTGGAGGTCGTGCGCTTCGAGGGAGGCCCGGTCGACGCGCGTACCTTGTCCCTGCCGTACCTCCGCGAGGAGGTCACGGCCTTCCTCGATTCCGACGAGATCGCACCGCCCGGTTGGCTGGCCACGATCGTCGCGCCGATCGAGGCCGGGAAGGCCGCCTACACCGGCGGCCCCACCCGACCGCTCCGCGCCGCGGAGAACCCGATCGAGAGGTACTACGAGCTCCTCGAGGCGTCGATCTACGAGGACCTGGTGCCGGCGAGCGTGACCTACCTCCCGCTCGGGAACTCTGCGTGGAAGACCAGCCTCGTCCTCCAGTACCGGTTCGACCCGCGGGTCACCGCGGAGGACCACGACCTCGAGACCCGGGTCCGACGGGACGGCTACGTCGGGCTCTATCTACCCGAAGCGTGGGTCTACCACGACAAGAGCAACGAGACGAGCTACCTCCGGTGGGCGCGCAAGCGATACCTCTACCTCTTCCAGATGGCGATGTCGATGATCAAGAACGGAGAGCTTGGCGAACGGTTGCGGGAGCGCCGTAAGCCGGTGCGGCACCCGTTGCGCTACGTGGAGGCGATGATGAAGCCGTTCGCGCTGGCGCATGCCTGGGTGCGGTGGTCCCGGGTCGGGGACCCGCCCCCGGCCCGACCGCCGGCCTCGACGTAGCGCCGCGCCCGCCGTCCCGGTCGACACGCCGGCGCCCCTCGAGAAAACCTTAAGCGACTCCCCGGTTCGGCGGGGCCATGCCATCCGAGGGCGCCCAGCGTTCTGCCGGAGTCACCCACCCGGGGGACCTCGTTCGCCTCGACTACGACCTGTGGGCCGAGGTCGGAGGGCGCCCGGAGCTCGTGGACACTACCCACCACGAGGTGGCCCAGGAAGCGAGCGTCCCCGAGGCGACCGGGCATCTCTGGGGCCCGAGACCCCACCTCATCGGGGGAGACTACTTCCCGACCGGGGTCGAGAACGCGCTCGTCGGCCTTCCGGTCGGCGAGGACCTCGAACGGGAGTTCGCGCCGGCGGACGCCTTCGGCGAGCGGGACCCGAACCTGATCGAGCTGTTCTCGATGCATCAGATCTCCCGGTTGCCCGAGATGCGGAAGGAGGACGCGCATCTGGACGTCGGGACCGTCCTCACGATCGAGGGACGGCGGGGCCGGGTGGTGAGCCTGACCCAGGCCCGGGTCCGGGTCGACTTCAACCCGCCGTTCGCGGGACGCAAGGTCCGGGGGAAGTTCAAGGTCACCGAAGTGATCACCGAGCCCGCCGAGCAGGTCCGGGCCGTCATCGACCTTCAGTACGGCCGCTCGACGGAGTTCCAGGTCGAGATCAAGGACCATGTGGTCTCCCTGAAGCTGCCCGAGCGCTCGAAGTTCGACATCAACTGGCTCGCGGCGAAGCCCCGGGTCATCGACCGGATCCGCTCGCAGGTGCACCCGACCTCGGTCCGGGTGGTCGAGGAGTACGTCACTCCCGCCCCGGCCAAGGAGCCGGAGAAGCCCGCCGTCCCTCTCTCCCCCACCTCGGAGAGCTCCCCCGCCCCCAAGCCCCCCGCTCCCGCGGAGGCCAGGCACGCCGAGGGGAAGCACCCGAGGTCCTCGGCGAAGCACGAACCCTCCGCGAAGGCCGCCGACGGGGGCGGGTGAACCTTCCCTCCGGCTCGTACGATGGGGGTATGAATCCCCCCGGAAGTGGATGGACCCGTGCCCGCCGACGCCCCCCTCCCCCCCGTCTCGACCGCCTTCGTCGTGGTCGTCTTCGCGGTCGCGATCGCGGTGGGTGTCCTGATCGCGTGGCTCGGGATCACCGGCGTGATCGGCGGCCCCATCCCATGACCGGGTTTTGGCCGGGCCCCCCGGGGATATGAATCCGAACGCAGGAGAGACCGCGCACGCCTCGGCCCGTACCCATCCTCCGGAGCTAGCGGGCGGGGCCTACACCGGCTGGCTGGTCTCGGCGTTGATCATCGCCGTGGTCCTCGGCATCGGGGCCGTCCTCTGGTTCACTTACCACCCATGAACGGCGCCGAGCCGCCGGCCCCGGCTGATGGAAGGGGGACCTCAGGGCCCTCCGCCGCCCCGAGGCGGGGGAAGGGCTCGCCGAACCCTTAAGCGTCCGCCCCCGTTGAGCGGAGCGTGGACCCCCGACAGAAGGAGTTGCTCACGGGGATGGGGAACTGCTACGAGGCGTGCGGGGAAGGCTTCGAGCGCACCGTCGAGATGGTCGCGGGGAACCGCGGGCGCACCCCCGAGGATGTCAAGCGGGCGCTGGTGGGGATCCGGGAGAGGTACGGCAACGATGCCGACTACCGGGAGCTACGGGCGCGTCTGCCCGCCTCCTTCCCCTGCTAGCCCCCGAGGCGAGGGGTGACGAGCTGTCCCGCGTGCCTCCGCCCCCTCGGGCAGGCGGACCTGCTCGCCCTCGCGGAGCACCTCGGGGACGAGGCGGAGGCGAGCGAGCCGGCCCACGTGCGGTGGCTCAATCAGAACCTCACCCGGAAGAAGGTCCCCGCCGCGGAGCTCCTCCCCGGGCTCGAGCGGGTGTACGACCTCGGGAGCGGGACCCTGAAAGAGTGGATCAAGGCCCGCTTCATCTCCAAGTTCTTCGGCCCCGTCCCGCACCCGTTCGTCACGGCGCTCCAACATCCCTCCCGGGCGACCCTCCTCGGCTACGTCGTCGAGCACCAGCACTTCCTCCGGCAGTGGGTCCGCTCCTGTGCCTACATCATGGCCCGCACCGATGAACCGAAGGTCATCCTCTACGAGCTCGACAACCTCACCACCGAGTACGGGGGCCCCGGACCGGGTCGGGTGGCCCATTACGAGCTCCTCCTGCGGATGGGCGAGAGCCTCGGCGTCGACCGTTCCCGGGTCCTCACGACCCCGCCGCTCCCCTCGACGCGGGAGGGGGTCGAAGGGTGGAACGACATCGCGACCCGACAGCATTGGGTCGCGGCGCTGGCGGCCATGCACTCGCTCGAGCTGATCGCCAACCGCAACCTCGTCCAGGACGGGGCCTCGGTGCACTACTTCGACCCGAGCATCCTGTCGGGCTCGGAGATCCCCGACGCGGCCAAGAACTTCCTGCGGGAGGGATACGAGGCCGACGTGACCCACTCGGACGAGGCGCTCGACCTAGTGACGGAGTTCGGCAGCCGACCGGACCTTCGCGAAGAGGTGCAGTCCACGTTCCTCCGCTCGATCGACCTGTTCGACGACTACCTGCTCGCACGGCTGGAGAGGGCGGCCGAGTTTGAAGCGTAACTACACCGGCTGCGCGATCTGCGACTCGACCTGGGGAAACGTCTGGGCGGAGGTCGAGGGGGAACGGTTGTTCTTCTGCTGTGACATCTGCGTGACCCAGTTCCGTCGGCTGGTCGACCGCGTCAAGCGGGAGACCGGCTGGACGAGCCTCGACGCGCTCGACATCACCGGCGACCGTCGGGGACGCACCTGCGTCGCCGCCTCGGGAAGGGAGAGTCTCCGATTCTTCATCGCGTTCACTCCTCAGGGAGAGATTCGGAGCTTCGGGAGGCTCACCGGTTGACCCGGAGTTCGGGGTCAACCGGCGTTGACCTCGCGGGTAAGTACCCGACGCGCGGACGATGGAGCGGGGAGGTCCCATGGTCAGCTCGGTCGCGTTCCTGGCACGCCGCGTCCTGGTCGAGCCGGCCCCGGGGGCGGGAAGTCCTCCCGCTCCGCCGCGCCTCCTGCGCCGCGCGCTCGTCGTCTAC
>JASHTC010000167.1 GCA_030040755.1 Thermoplasmata archaeon
CCGGAGGGAGCATAGGCTAACTTGGCAGACCAGCGGGCTCCAGTCAGGGCGACCGGCGGGTCCCCTGTGAATTGATCGGGTCTGCGGAGGGGCGCAACGCGCCCCGGTGACGATTGACTGGAGCGCGCGGAGAGACCCGCATATGGGGGTTCAAATCCCCCTGCTCCCATTTACCTCGAGAGCGGGTCTCTCTTCCATACGGCCGACGGCCATGTGGCCTCCCGGGGAGCAGGTGGAGGCCGTCGATGACTGCGGTTCGGATGCCCCATAGGGTCGGCCCGTTGGGGAGGAGCGGACGGCCACCTCGTCCTCCGCAACGGTCGAATACGGGCGGCGGACCATTGAGGGGAGAGGGGTTCCGGTCGAGAAAGGGTAGCCACAGAGTCGCCTCACCAATCGCAGGGAGGAGCTAGGCGGCCGCCGTGACCAGGAGCCGACGGCGGGAGGTGGGAGCACGCGACCTTCTGGAGCGGACGAGAACCGGTCCCCGACCCGTCGGCTCCAGGTCCATCGTTACCGCCTTAGCTCGCGCGTCGAATTCTGACCGCGACCCCCACTGCGAATGCTCCGGCCAGCGAGAATCCGAGGACGGGCCCGTATGGGAACCCCGGCGACGGCGACGATCCCGACGCGGGCGGCGGTCCCACGAATCCGCACTGACATGTGGCGTTAAAGAAAAATGGACCGCTCAGCACGTTGGTCCAAACATCACCGTCCCAAATTTCTGCGTAGCCGCACTCACCGAAGTAGTATGCGGAGTTGTTGTAGCACCAACTCGGCGCATAGCCAACAATGAAATTTGCGTAGAGCCCCTGGCTGTCCCCGGAACTGCCGGCGGAGAAGTTCCGGGCCGCCCAGTAGGAAAGGTTGGCCCCGTAACCGGGGTAATTCAGGTAGAAGGGTCCCCCCCAGGTGTCGATCCACCAGATGAACACCTGCTGGGTGCAGAGCTCGGTCCAGAGCAAGGTGACGTTCGCGTCGTAGCCCGTCAAGCCGGGCGCCGAGCCGGGGTCGGGTCCCAGCAGCCCGCAATAACTCAGGTTGGCCGGCACGGGGTAGCTGGAGGCCGCAACGCCTCGGGGCCCCCCCGCGGCGTCGGGAAGGCGGGCGGAGTTCAAGCCCCGGGGTGACGATCCCTGAACGGCCAGGACTGGGCTGAGAGCAAGCAGAAGTACGACACCCAGAGCCACGAGTCGGCGTGTGGACCCCGGACCGACGGGCCGACGCGGTCGTCGGGGCCCCGACGCCCTGACGCGACCCCGGTCCGACCAGCTGCGGCCCTCGTGGGCCGGCATACATGGACGATAGCCGCCTACGCGGCAAATAGTTTCAGTGCAGTGTGTTTTACTGTCTCCCCCGTCCGGCGCGCCCCTCACGGATTTGTCACGGGCCGGGCGCGTGCCGACCCGCCGCGTCGCCCGATGGGTCGTCTCCCAACCGACTTCCCCGGGGGCCCGTCGCTCTCGGTGTAGGGTGTGGGACGTCCCCGTGCGTGGGGAACACTGCCACGTCTTCGCCACGGGGTCGCTCAGGTTGTGGACAGGGCCCGGCGGGATGCGAGAGTTCAGAAGCGCGGCGTCGGTGCCGGGGCCGCCAGCGCCGGACCGGTCGGACCGAGGGGATAAGAGGGGGCCGCCGTAATTCGGAGCCGGACATCCTTGCAGTCTTCGGATCCGGCGCCGACGTCCGCCCCACCTCCGGTCGAGGTCCCGAAGCAGGCGTTCTCGCTCACCCTGAGCTCGGGAGCGGTCTTCGCGATCAGTCTCCTCGTTCAGGTCATCGGGCTCGCGGGCAGCACCCTGCTTTACCACTATGTCGGGGTCCTGGGTCCGCCGCAGTACGCGCCCGATTACGGGATCGCGCTCATCGGTACCGCCCAGTTCTTCCTCTTGATCGCCTCCTCGATCAACGGGGTCGGCGACCTGCGGGTCGGCACGGCCTACACCTACTTCCTCGCGCGGGGAAAGCCGGCGAAGGACAACACGCTGACCTACCTGGTGGTGCGCACCGCGATGGTCGGCGCGGTGTGCCTGGTCCTCTTCGTCATCGCCCCGCTGTCGCTCGGGATCGGCCAGCTCGCGCCGCCGGGGATCGAACTCGAGACGTTCGGGATCGCGCTCCTCCTCCCGTTCCTGTGGTCCATCTCGACGGTCTACAACGCGATGTTCATCGGGCAGGGAAATTCCCTGAAGGCCCAGTACCCGTCGATGGTGGAGGCATGCGCCCGACTGGTCGCCCTCTACTACGTCGCCTTCTACGACCAGACGATCCTGGGGATCGTGCTCGCCTATGTGGTCGGGGCGTCCTGCTCCGCGCTCTTCAGTCTCCCCGCCATCGCCCGACAGTTGTCGTCGTTCAAGGTCGTGGAGGCGATCCGGATGTACCGGTTCGCCTGGCCGCTGATGGCCAGCCTGATGCTGAACTACCTGGTGACCAACACGGTCCCGCTCCTCATCAAGATCGGGGTGAACGCCGAGCAATTCTCCGTGTTCCTGGTCGCCAACGGCTGGCGGGTCCTCGTGCTCTCCCTGCCCGCGGCGATCACGACCCCCCTGTTCCCGTACCTCGCGGGCCTCCACAAGCAGGAGCGGTACGAGGGGATCCGTACGGGAACCTGGCAGGCGCTCCGATACGCCGCCATGCTGCTCGTTCCGGGGGTCGTCGCCCTGGTGATCTACCGCGCCAACTTCCTCGCCGAGTTCGGCAACAAGGCCTACGCGAGCCAAGGGGCCCTCTCCCTCGCCATCCTGGCGGTCGGGGCGGTGCCGCTGGCGCTCAGCCAGATCATCCAGTCGAGCATCAACGCGATCGGGCGCCAGCGGCTGGAGCTGTACATCACGAGCACGCAGATTGTGGTGCTCCTGGTCGGAATCGCTCTCCTCATGCCCCCATGGGGGCTCCTCCAGATCCACCCGGGAATCGTCGCCGGGTCCGTGGCGGTCCTCCTCTCCTCGGTGGCCGCGCTCGCCCTCAACACCTACTTCATGGAGACCCTGATCCGGGTGCACATCGACCCCTGGTCGATCGCGGGGATCACGGTCAGCGCGGGGGTAGCATTCTCCGCCCTCGTGGGTCTCAACCGCCTCGACCTCTTCCCGGTCAGCACCATCCCCGAGCTGCTGGCGGCGGTGGTCATCGGCTTCACGGTCTACTTCTTCGTCCTCGCGGCGGTCGGCGAGCTGACCCGGGAGGACGTCCATCGGATCGGGCTCTCCCTGGGTCTGCCCAAGGGGCTCGTCGAGGCGTTCGCGCAGATCCCGTGGCGAAAGAAGACCGCCTTCCTCGCGCCGGTGGACCTGGCCCGGGCGCCCGGCCTGCGCCCCACCGAGCTTCCCGAGGCGTTCACGGGTGTCCGGGAGCTGCCCGAGATGGTCATTTCGGATGAGCCCCCGCTCGACGAGAACCAGGGCGGACATCCGCCGTGACCCGGGGCCGGTACGGCGGCCCGGTCTCCCCACTTGTATCCGAGTGCGCTACCGTGTCACTGCGGCGGAGAATGAGGGGATACGGCCCACTTTGTCGCTTCCCACGCTTCACAGAGCTTATGCCCCAGGGCGGGCTAGTCGGGGCGAGATCTCCCCCCATGATCCACGTAGAAGTCCGGCCTGCCGCCTCCCAGCAGGTCAAGACCCTCATCCGCGGACAGAGCCCCGAGATCGGGGTCCGGGTCTACGCCCAGCCCGGCGGGGGCGGCTGTTGCGGGGGAGGCTCGGCGGTCCAGTTCGGCCTGGCGTTCGCCAAGCCGCGGTCCGATGACGAGGTCATCGCCGGCGACGGGTTCCGTCTTCTGGTCGACCCGACCAGCACGAAGTTCGTCGACGGGGCGGTCATCGACTACGTCGAGGGGCTCCAGGAGTCCGGCTTCAAGATCACGAACCCGACGCTGCCCGAACCCGACGCCGCCGGTCTCTCCGGCGGCTGCGGCTCGTGCGGCAGCAACGCGGAGAACGGCGGCGGCTGCAGCTGCGGCCACTGAGGGTCCCTCCGATTCGGCCCTCGTTATCTGTCCGGCTCGTTCCCGGGGTCCCGGGAGCGGACGGGCTTCCGGCACGACCCCCATGAGCGCAGAGCCTCTCTGGAGCGAGAACCTCCGCAAGGTCTACCCCGTCAAGGGGGGCCTCCCGGTGGAGGCCCTGGCCGGGGTCTCGATGAACGTGCGGCCCGGCGAGCGCGTCGCCCTGCTCGGGCGCAACGGGGCGGGCAAGACGACCTTCCTGCGGATCGCCTCGACCCTGCTGCGACCCACCTCCGGCTCGATCCGGGTCTTTGGCTACGACGTCGACAAGAGCCCCGAGAAGGCCCGACCGTACATCGCCGTCGTGCCTCAGGAGGGAAAGCCGTTCTTCCATCTCAGCCCGCGGGAGCAGGTCTACACCTACCTGCGCGCCCGGGGGTTGAGCCGCGAGACGGCGCATAGCCGGACCGAGGAGGCGCTGACCCGGATGGGCCTCACGGAGGTCGCGGACCGCCTCGCGATCACGCTCTCGGGAGGGCAGCGCCAGCGAACGATGGTGGCGACGGTCATCGCCACCGAGGCCCCCCTCCTGTTCCTCGACGAGCCGACGATCGGGATGGACCCGTTCGCCCGGCGCGAGGTCTGGTCCTCGCTGCGGAACCTGACGGTCAAGGGGTCGACGATCCTCCTGACGACCCACTACCTGGACGAGGCGGAGGCGCTCAGCCACCGCCTGTACATCGTCGAGCGGGGCCGGGTGATCGTCAGCGGGACGGCCGACGACCTCAAGCGGTCGGTCGGCGGCACCGTCAAGGTCTCCCTGCCGAACTCGCCCGGGCGCGCGGAACTGTTCCGCTCGTTCGGGGAGGTCGTGACCGACGGCGACGGCATCACGGTGATCGTCACGCCCGAACGTCTCGGCGAGGTCATGGACCTCACCGCGAAGAGCCACCTCACCCCCAGCGTGGGCCCGGTGTCCCTCGAGGAGGCGTTCCTCCGCGTGGTCGGGCGGAAGATCGATGAGGATTGAGACGACCGAGGGGGGCGCCCGCGCGTTCCGGGGGACGGGGGCCTTCCTTTGGACCGAGGTGCTCGTCCAAGCGCACGAGGAGCTGGCGATGGCGACCGCGATGGTCACCCAGACCGTCCTGCTCGTCTTCGTCTACATCCTCAACCCGGCGCTCATCGGGGTCGCGCTCGTCGGTTCGGTGCTCTTCTCCTCCTTCACCCTCGGCCAACGGGTCCTCAACGAGGCCGCCTACATCCGCATCGACCACAAGGCGAACGACCTCTACCTCGCGGGCCCGATGAGCCCGGAAGGGTACTTCCTCGGGATGGCGGCCGGGGTCCTCGTCGTCTACCTCCCCCCGGTCGCGTTGCTCGGGACCCTGGCGGTGGTGGTGGCGCATCTCTCGGTCGGGACCAGCCTCACCCTCATCGCGCTCGCCTCCGTGGTCTGGCTCTTCGCGGCGTCGATCGGCTACATCTTCTCGACGTTCTTCCGCGACAACCGGGCGATCTGGGCCTACGCGAGCCTGTTCTTCAACGTCTTCGGGGTGCTGCCGCCGGTCTTCTACCCGTTCGGGTTCTTCCCCACGTACCTCCAGCCGGTCGCGCTGCTGATGCCTCCCAGTGCCGCCGCCGCGCTGCTGCAGACCCGGATCGGCGCGGCCGCCCTGAGCACCGGCCAGGTGTGGGTCGCCCTTCTCGGCCTCGCCGGCGAGACGACCTTCGTGTTCCTCTTCGCGGTCTACTGGGCACACCGCACGGTGCGGGGGACCTAGATGGCGACGGTGAAGGCCGAGTTCCCCAGCGTCCCGACCGAGGGGCGGGCCCTGCCCGCGTTCGCCGTCGTCGGATGGCGGTGGATCAGCCGCAACCCGGCGGTGACGATCACCCCCGTCCTGCTGCCGTTCATCTTCCTGTACTTCCTCTCGCTGATCTCTCCGCCCGCGCTCCTCCCGCTCGAGATAGTGGGGGCGATGCTGTTCACGATGCAGAACATCGGCAGCTGGGTGCTCGGCGACAGCGCCACGTGGCGGATCGAGTGCTCGTTGCAGGACATGTTCGTGGCCAGCCCCCTCGGCCGCCTGCGGTACCTGTTCGGGATCGCCTTCTCCAACCTGATCGCGATGCTCCCGGCGCTCGCCATCCTGACCGTCCTCCTCGCCTGGAAGGGCGGGCAGGAGGGGTTCCCCCTCACCGGGTTCGGCGCGCTCGTGCTCCTGGGGAGCCTGTTCACCCTCTGGATCCTCTTCTCGTCAATCGGGATGGCGATCTCGAGCCGGATCCGCACCCAGCGGGAGATCTGGCCGGTCGGCAACCTGACGTTCACGCTGCTCGGGATGCTCTCGCCCCTGTACTACCCGCTCTCCCGGCTTCCTCCCGTCTGGCAGGAGGCGGCTCGCTTCCTCCCGACGACGTACGCCGCCCTGCTCGTGCAGGGGGCGCTCGGGATCACGCCGGCCTCGCCGGGGGAGCTCGTCCTGTACGCCGCGCTCCTGGCCATCTCGGCCGCGGTGGGGCTCGTCGTCTGCCTCCGGCTCTACCGATGGGGCGAACGGTGAGGGGCGGGCGCCGGAACGTTCATAGGGAGTGCGGTCATAGAGCGGTTGGTGCCTACCCGACACGAGCCGCTCCTAGGGTCCCCGCTGGGCCGAGCGGCCCGGTCTCGGCGCCTGGCCCGTCCCCGGACCTCCTGCCTCGGGGCGGGATGTTGAGAAGCTAACGATGCCCAACGACGAGTTCGATGAGATCCTGTCCGCGCTCGACCGAGAGACCGCCCGCATCCGGGTCCGCGCCGAGCCCCGACGCTACAACAAGCCGGCGACCGTGATCTCGGGGTTCCCGCCCGGCGTCGACCTGGAGGAGACGACCCGGACCCTGAAGAACCGTCTCGCCACGGGCGGCTCGGTCGTGGACGGGGAGGTCTACCTCCAGGGGGACCACCGGAGCCGGATCCGCGACGAGCTCGCCAAGCTCGGCTTCGACCCCGAGACGATCGAGATCTCCGATACCGCGCTCCCCAAGCGGGGCCGACGCGGTTAAATGCGCGGAACCCGCGCTCATTTTCGGGGAAATTTGAATAAATCCGCACGGGAAAGGGATGGCTAGGCGCTGATTGCGGCGGTCGCGAACGGTATAAACCTCGGTGCCCCGAGGGGGCGAGTACCCCCATGTCGACCTACGCACATCCGGAGACGCTCGTGGAGAACGACTGGCTGGCCGCCCACCTGACCGACCCGAAGGTCCGGATCGCCGAGGTCGACTACGACCCGGCGGCGAACTACGACCTCGGACACATCCCGGGGTCGGTCCTGTTCGACTGGAGGAAGGACATCAACGACCCGCTCGCCCGGGATATCCTGTCCGGGGAGGCCTTTCAGCATCTGTTCCAGAAGGCGGGGATCAACGCGGACACGACGGTCGTCCTCTACGGCGACTTCAACAACTGGTTCGCCGCCTTCGCCTACTGGGTCTTCACCTACTACGGAGCCAAGCACCTCAAGCTCCTCAACGGCGGCCGCAAGAAGTGGATCGCCGA
>JASHTC010000168.1 GCA_030040755.1 Thermoplasmata archaeon
GCCAGCGGCACGGAGACGGTCACCTCGGCGGACCAGTCGGTCTCGGTGACGTACACGCCGGTGACGACGCCCGTGACGTCGACCATCACCTTTACCGAGACCGGCCTCCCGACGGGGACGAGCTGGTCGCTGACGGTCAACGGGGTGACGTACACCGCGACCACGAGCACCATCACGGTGACGGGCGTCGCGGGAGAGTACACCTACTCCGTCGGCGCGGTCACCGGCTACACCTCCAGTCCCAGCAGCGGCACGGTGACCCTGACCAGCAGCGGAGCCTCGCAGGCCATCGCGTTCTCGGCCATCCCCTCGACGACGACACCGTCCAGTTCGAGCTCGCTCTCCAACACCGACTGGGCGATCATCGGCCTGATCATCGGCCTCGTCATCGGCGGGCTCGTCGTGGCGCTGTTGATGCGCGGACGCGGCGGGTCGGGGGCCGGGACCGAGCCGCAGGAGCCGGTCCAGACCTGGAACGAAGGGGAGCAGGCTCCCGCGGAGGAGCAACCCGAGGGCCAGCCGTCGGCGGAGGAGCAGCCGCCGGCCGAAGGAGACGGTTCGGCCTGAGCGCGGGCCGGGGCCCCTAACCCTTTCCTCGGCCCCTCCCTCCGCCGACCGTCGGGCAGGGCAGCCTTAAGCCTGGCTCCGCGCCTGACCGCCCGCGTGAGGGGCATGGGATGGTCGAGTACCACGACGAGGGGATCCTCCCGTTTTCGCGAGAGCGGGTCTGGCAGCTCCTCATCGCCCACAGCGACCCCGCGCAGATCGTGCGGATCCATCCCCTGGTCCGAGCCCAGGAAATCGTGGGGAGGAGTGGGGAGACACTCACCGTCCGCCGGAAGATCGACGTGCGGGGCAAGCTCCTCAGCTCCGAGTGGAGAATCGTCAGTCAGTCCCCCGAGATGATGCGATGGGAGGTCCTCACGAGCGAAGGCCCTTGGGCCGAAGGGAGCTGGCTCGAGAACCGCTACTCGGTCGTCCCGGACGGCACGCGCATCGAGAGCCGGGGGAAGCTGAAGGTGAGCGTCCTCCCGTTCTTCCTTCCCCAAGGGGCGTTGATCCGGCGCATCCTAAACGACCTGGACGTCGAAGACAGCGCCTACCTTCGCATTTGATCGATGGGGCCGACCGCGCCCGGCCGCCCCCGCGAGGACAGCGGGTAACCCATGCAGTCCGCACGGTCCGCGTCGGGCGCGCCGGCGCAAGCGATTTCTACGTAGACCAAGAGTTGCTGCATGCGAAATCAGCGCTTCCCAGAGGTCGGCCGGCGCATTCTCCGACCGCCGCCGCCTTACCGAGGGCTCGCTTCCGGCTTCTGGAGCAGGTGACGAGCCACGAGCCAGGAGGAGGGGACGGGGCGAACGACCCACCCCCGCCGACGTTCGATCGCCTCCCACCGCGAGGGAAGGACCCGTAGACTCTGTCGACGGGACCTCGGCCGAATGCTTCTCCGAAGGTAGCTCACGAACGCTACCCCACCGGGCTTGAGGATGCGCCACGTCTGGTCCATGACCCCCTCCTTGTCCACCAGGCAGCAGATGACCAAGGAGAGAAGGACCCGGTCGACCGAGCCCTCCGGGATCGCGTCGACCTGAGCCGCAGAGATCGGGAGCCACACTACGCGGGGATCCTCCTTCACCCTCCGGTGGGCGACCTCCAGGTTGTCCCCGTCCGGGTCGACCGCGAACAACCGACCGTGCGGTCCCACCCGGTGGAGGATCTCGAGGTCATAGAAACCGACCCCCGCCCCGAGGTCCGCCACGACGTCGCTTTCCTCCACGCCAAGGAGGTCGAGGTCTCGCGAGGGGGGAGAGAGCCACCGCCGCAACGGATTCTCCAGAGACCCGGGCCAGCAACGGCGGTCGATCGGAGCCATGGGCAGGCGCTCGCCCTCTCTCACGATTCCCACTCGGCACCCAGTAATTCGCCCGGGGGATGAGGTTCCGGGGAGTTATGCCCGGGCGGAGCGGGGTCGTGGCGGCAGGCTAAAGTGCCCCGACCCCTCCGACCGAGCCGGGGACTCCGTCGTGCGAGCGTTGGTGACCGGAGGTACCGGGTTCCTCGGCTCGTACATGGCGACCCACCTCGCCGCCCAGGGGGACGAGGTGACCGCCACCTACCTCCCTCGGGCCACCCCGAACCAGCCGCCGGCGATGGCGGGGATTGCTCACGTGCCCCTCGACGTCACCGACCGCCACCAGGTCTCGCGCGTCGTGGCCGAGGCCCGACCGGATGTGATCTATCACTTTGCGGGACAGGCCTTCGTCATCCCCTCGTGGGAGGACCCCGCCGGCACCTTCTCGACTAACCTCACGGGCACCCTCTATCTCCTCGAGGAGCTCCGTCACCACTTCCCGAAGACGGACTTTGCCTTCGCCGGGAGCGGCACGGAGTATGGGGACCCTCCCAAGATCCCGACTCCGGAAGACTCGCCGCTCCGGCCGACCAGCCCGTACGCGTCGAGCAAGGCGGGCGCGGACCTCCTGTGCTACCAGTACTTTCGCAGTTTTGGTATCCAGGTGTTTCGCTATCGGATCTTCGGGACCACGGGCCCCGGTAAGCGGGGGGACTCCACCAACGACTTCGCGAGCCAGATCGCGGCGCTGGAACGTCAGGCGGGGTCCCGTACGCTTCGTGTCGGAAATCTCGACAAGCGACGCGACATCCAGGACGTCCGGGATGCGATCCGGGCCATGGTCACGGTGGTCGAACGTGGGGAGGCGGGAGAAGCCTACAACATCGCGAGCGGGGTCCCGCGGCTCGTCCAAGACAATCTGCGAACCCTCCTCTCCTTCGCTCGGATTCCCATCTCCGTCCAGACGTCGGCGGAGAGGATCCGCCTCGTCGACGAACCTGTCCACCTTGCCGATATCTCGCGCCTGCAGCGTCTCGGGTGGTCTCCTCGCGTTCCGTTCGAGGACACCCTGCGCGAGATCCTAGAGAGCTGGCGCGAAGTACACTAACGCGGCGCCATGTGCATATGCATATGCATATGTGTATGTATAGTTAGGGCGGGCCGGTGCGGCATGTTACAGAGATTGCCGACGACCCCCCGGTTACTTGCTATCCTGAGCCGATCCAGCCCGGTGTAGCCCCGCTTCGATCCCGTGGGTTGAGTTAGTTCGGCCGATAACCCATTACGTAGGCATAAGAGAATAGCGTATCGCGTCTACCTTTCCTTCAACAGCGCCATTAATTGTTTCTTCTAAAGGTCACGGAGGATCCTCGGGGGCGAGTGATCCCTGGGCCGTCAATGGCTGACAGGGTGTTTGGGCCCCCCACCCGTGGGCTTCGGCCCTATCATCCGATGCGGGGTCCAAGTCCGGCCAGCCCATCTTGTATAACTCGTGTTATACGCCGGCACCTCAGGGAATCCCCTGCCGCTCGTCGCTTCAGGAGAGGCCTCTACCTCAATTATGGTACTCAAGTATCGCCATATACGTAACTATACTGGCTACGGTACCAAAAGGGAGGGAACCCTGGATTTCGAGGCACTTGGAACGAAATACCCCCCCCCGCAGGCACCAGATCGTTCCGGGATCCTCTGGCAAGCGGGCTCGTTCTCGGGCCTGTCCGGTCTATTCATGCCTTGGGGACTCCTATACATCGATTGTATCGATATATGCGATACTATGGTCACCTGGAGGTGACTCGAGTCACCCGAAAGCGCCACCGGCCGCCCGGCGTGATCTTTGAACGGGTGAATACCTCCTCGCAACCGTTGGCCTCGAGGGCTCCCCACTCGAGGAGGCGAAGGAGCTCCTCCCCTCGGAGCTTCACCGACCCTCGGTGTCCGGCCTCGCTCACGGCTTTAGAGTCGACCGGCAGGACGGTGAGCTTTCGGCGGAGACGTTCCACCGAGGCGCGCCGGGCCGCCCTTCCTTTAGCCGAACCGACCTCGGCCAGGATGGATAGCTCGAGGAGGGAGACCTCGGTGGTCGCTACCTCGACCCCTCGCAACTGTTTGAGGAGCTTCTTCGCGAATGCCTCTCCCTCGAGGATCCCGAGGAGGGCCCACGTATCGAGGGCCTTCATCGACGGGCACTCCCCCGCGGTCTCTCTCGGCGTGCCGTCACTCGCGTCGCCGAGCCGGGCGGCCTCCCCCAGCTGCCGTAGAGCTCTTCCAGGCCCTCCCGCTGGTCCAACAAGCGTCGCAACAACTCGGTGAAGCTCTCCCCCGGTCGCTTCTCTCGCATGAGGGCATCATAAACCGCCTTCTGCACGGCGATGTTTCGGGACGACATACATACGCATATGCATATGTGGTACAAGAAGAGTTCGATGAACCCGCGTCGACCCCCTGGCCCCCGCAGCCCTCGCCTTGGAAAGACGCGGTTGCCGCACACTCTCCTCGAGGCCAGGGTCCCCCCGGGGGGGGACCGGGCGGAGCCGGGGCCGCCGGTACGCAACGCATTTCATGCAACCGCTGGTCCCTCCCTTCGTGGCACGCCCCCGACTCGTCGTCCTCGGGCTCGACTCGGTCTCTCCGGACCTGTTGGAGCGATTCCGCTCCGAGACGCCCCGGATCCAGGAACTCCTCTCACAATCGGCTCGTGGCACTCTGCGGAGCTGCGACCCCCCCATCACGGTGCCCGCGTGGGCGGTGATGTTTTCCGGCTACGACCCGGGCTCACTCGGGCTCTATGGCTTCCGACACCGTCGTGCCGGCTCGTACGACCAGATGTACATCCCGAGCTCGGCGACCGCCCAGCGGCCGATGGTGTGGGACGCACTCTCAAGGGCGGGACGCCGTGTGGCCGTGGTGGGGATGCCGCCCGGGTACCCCCCTCCCGCGGTGAACGGCGTCTACGTGTCGGACTTCCTGACGCCGGACGGCGCCGTGGACTGGGCCTATCCGCGCTCGCTCGTACCCGAGCTCGCTCGGGTTGCAGGGGGGCCGTTCTTCGACATCTCCTTCCGGGTCGACGACCGACTGGCCGTGGCCCGGAACCTCCTCGAGATGACCCGGCGAAGGTGGAAGGTCGTGCGGCACCTTTGGGGGAAGGGCGTTTGGGATCTCTTCGCGGTTCATGAGATCGGCCCCGACCGGGTGCATCATGCGTTCTGAAAGTACTTTG
>JASHTC010000169.1 GCA_030040755.1 Thermoplasmata archaeon
GGGTTATGAGCCCGTCGGGATTTCAGGACGGCCGGCTTCCCCCGGCCGCTTTCCTGACTACCCTACCCCGCTGCGCGGCGCCCATGGAGGGTTGCGTATATGAGCTTCCACCCGGGGCGAGTCGTCTCGAGGGGTGGAGCGTGCGTCCGCCTCCGAGGGCCGTCCGGCCCGCCGGCGCGCTGTTCCGACCTCACGGGGACCACGGAGGGGGCTGCGCGCTCGTGCGACGCGTTAGCCACGCGTCGTAGACCGCCGGCCCGCGCTCGGTCCCCGGAGGATGAAACCCCGTACGGACGAAGAGGAAGCTCGCTTCGAACGTGCGGACCACCTCCTCGAGGGAGGGACGGTGGGGGGGGCCGCGAGGCCCGGTATGCTCTCGGGCGACCCACGAGAGCACGAACCGCCCGTCCGGGCGCAGCACCCGGCGGACCTCCTTGGCGTACGTGACCCGGCTCCGGACGGGCAGCGTGTGGAAGCACCCGTTGTCCAGGACGCCCTCGAACGCCCCGTCCGGAAAGTCGAGGGCGAGGACGTCGCCGACGCGAAAGTCCGCGGTGAGCCCTTCGTCGCGGGCTCGGGCCTGGGCGGCCTGGATCGCCCCGGGGGAGATGTCGACCCCGAACCCGTGGAGTCCGGTCCGACAGAGGTAGAGCACGTTGGACCCGGCTCCGCACCCGACGTCCAGGACCCGAGCGCCCGGCGGGAGGAACCGCTCGGCCACCGCGCGGGCCACCTGCGGGCTCGGCTCCGGGTCGAACCAGGGGAGCTCGCGGTACGGGGTCTGCTCGTACGTCGCCTTCCACCTCGCACGGTGGCGAGCTGAGCTTCCCTGGCGGCTCCCGGCTCCTGGCGTCATGGAGCCTCGGCCGGAGTGCAGTAAGGACGCAGGCGCGGCGCCGGTGTCTCAAGGCCGCGGTCGAGGAGAACCGCCCGAAATCGACGTGGGACCGGTCGGTCCCGCGAACCCCCCGACGCGCCGAGCACGACCGGCCAAGCACGCAGCGGGGAATTTAACCGAGCGTCAATCGTCCCGGTAGGTTCCCGCCGCGGTCGCGCCCGGCCGCTCGCGCGGCCCGCAGACCGGGCAGGCAGCGGCGCGGGACGTCGACGGCGCGACGAAGAACACCGGGGTCTTGTGCCTTCGCCGGAAGCATACGAACAGGCGTCGCTCGATGCCGTCGCGGCCCCGAGTCGGGTACACCCTCCAATACACCACCCGTACCCCGCGTCGGGGGCCGGTGGACCCGAGGAACCGCTCCGCCGCACGACCGAGCTCCGGACCGTGGCGCGTGGCGAGCCTGAGGTCCCAAGATCGGACCAGCCGGGGGGGGACCGACCAAGCCCGGAGCACCGTCCGGACCGCCTTCGTCGGGTCGCGCCGGGTTCGCTCGGCATACGAAGTCACGGACACGACGCCCGACGGGCAGGCGTGCACCTGCCAGAGGCCGGGCAGGGGGCTGGCAACCCCTCGGGTCTCAATCGGCCGGTCGCAGTGGCGATAACACTTCCCCCCCCGAGAGGCCAGGGCCGAGCGTAGCACCGGGGCAAGGGTCCCGGGGCGCGGCACTCCTCACCCCTCCGTGCGCAGGGAGCGCAGCCATGTGCTCGAGAAGAGGTCGCGCCAGGCGCGCTCGGTCCGGGGGACCTGCTCCGAGAAGCCGGTGAGCAGATGGTCGACCTTTCCGTCCGACCACTCCAGGAAGACCTGAGGGATCAGATAATCCGGGGAGGCGTCCCCGTACTCGCGGACCAGCCGGTCCGCGAGTCGGACCTGCTTACGCCGGTCGATATCGAGGGTCCGAAGGGGCACCTTCAGTCGGGCGGCGAGGCGTCGTCCGTACTGCACCGAGAGCGGAACGCAGTGTGGGCACCACTGCGCGAGCACGATCGTGAGACGTTTGGCCTTCCGGGGGGGCCCGCGGTTCCGCACGCCGTTCCCACCGGCCCGAGCCACATTACTCCGGCGGCCGGAGCCGTTTGCGCGGAGGCCGGGAGGTTATAGTCCGCATCGCGTGCCCCGCCGGGGTCCGTCGTCCCGCGGGCGGTGTCGAACGAATGTCCCGAGACGGGAAGGAAGGCTGGGAGAGCACCGGCCTCGAGGTCCTCCACGCGAGTGACTTTGACGGGGCACGCCTGAAGCGCCCGGGAACCTATGCCGTCTGCTTCGGAGCGACCTGGTGCCCACCCACCCGCGGCTTCGTTCCCAAGTTCGTCGCACGGAACGGACGTCTCCCGGCCCGGCTGGCGATGGCCGACATCACCGACCTCAGCGAACCCCTCTGGGACACCTTCCGGATCCGGATCACGCCCACGATGGTCGTCTTCCGCGACGGAATGGTCGTGGGCCGGTTCGACGGACGGCGGATGATCGGACTCCGGAACGCGGACCTGGACCGTCTCGCGGACCTGCTGGGGAAGGTCGGCGGCCCGGGGTCGTCGCCCGTCCCTCCCGCCCCGTAGAGCGGCCGGCGGCACGCACCCTCCGCCGGCGCGGAGGACGCCTGCCCTCCGGCCCCGGGCGCAGGCTTCGCCGTGATACCGACCGCTCGGCCGGAAACGGGTGAGCGAGGTCTGGCTCCGTCGTCCGTCCCACCCGCCTCCCGCCGGAGGTGGCTCTTCCCGGCTCCCCGCGGCACGAGACCGGGTGAGAGGTACCGGGGGAGGTGAGGGTCGCCGTCTCGCGCGGCGCCCGACCCAAGCCCGGAAGCAGGCGGCGGCGCCCGCGCGGCCCGGGAGTCCGAGCGAGCGGGGGGCCGTCGCTTACTCGGTCGGCCGAACTGCCTCGGCGGGCGGGAGGTGGGCGGCCCGGAGGCACGGTTCGGCGACGGCCAGCATGGAGAGCCCGTAGGCCACGACCAGGATGAGGGCGAGGTTGAGCCAGGGCACCGCGAACGTCGAAACGCCCGCGGAGGTCGCGGAGGCGCTCTGGGTGAGGTCCCAGACGATGAGCAGGCCGAGACCGGTCCCGATCGCGATCCCCACGAGCGCGACGAACGAATACTCGAGGAAGAACGCCCTCAGCACCATGCGGCTCGTGAACCCGTTGGCCCGGACCATCCCGATCTCGCGACGGCGCTCGACCACCGCCCGGAGCGCGACGATGCCCATCGCCGCGATCCCGACGGCGAGTCCGAGACCGACGAAGATCTGGAGCAGCCCGATGGCTCCTTCGGTCGAGGCGATGGAAGAAGCGAGCAGGTCGGCGATGTTCAGGACGACGAGCCCGTACGGGAAGAAGGCGGCCTTCGCGACCTGCGCGGCGCGCGTCGCGGACGCGCCGGGCGCGAGCGTCAGGAAGAAGACCTTCTCCTGGGAGTAGCCCAGCGTCGCCGCCGTCGGGGGGCTCACGAAGACGCCACTGACCAGGGACTGGGTCATGACCCCGATCACGGTCACCCGGGTGGAGTTCCCGTTCAGGGGATTGGTGAGGAGCATCGTATCGCCCGGCGCTACCGTCGGGTGGGGTCCGCTCGAGCTGGTGGCGAGATTGTTGCTCACCGGCGAGTAGCTGTTGTCCACGATCGCGACCCCGGGGTCGCTCGAGAGTTCCGCGAAGACCTGGGAGGCGCTGACCCCCCCGGCCGTCGCGGTGAAGGTGAACTGGTTCGTCGAGTAGAAGCTGGAGGAGGCCGCACCGCCGGTCGGAGCCGAATAGATGTCGTCCGAATACGGGTTCGCGGCGTAGCCGCTCACGTTCACGTACACCCCTCCGAAGACCAGCGGTACGACGTGAGAAAAGTACGGGGCGACCGTGGTGTTGGCCGCCACCAGCTCGGGAAGGTCGGGAACGGCGGTGGCGGAGTACGCCACGAACGTGTATCCCCCGGATTCGGACTGGAGGGTCGCGCCCAGGCTCGCGTCGACCGTCGCGCCCGTCGCGGCGATCCCCACGAGCGTGAAGACCACGAGCGCGAAGATCGCGAGACTGATCGTCGTTCGGGCCGGTCGACGACTTGGGTAGGAGAGCGCGATCCGGGCGACCGGGGCTCGCTGGGCCCGCCCACCAGCGACCCGGAGGATGGCGGTCGCCAGCGCGGAGGAGTTGAACGCGTAGAGGAGGAGGGCCCCGGTCACCATGACGATTCCCTCCACGAACACGATGAAGATCCCGCCGCCGTGGGCCGTCCCGAGCAGGGCGCGGTGGAGGGGCTCGAGCCCGCCCCAGACGACCAGTCCCGCCCCCGCGGCCGAGAAGGCGAGCCGGTTCTGGACGAACCGGCACGCGATGAGGCCGAGCCCGACGATGACCAGCGTACCCCCCAGGATCGGGTAGGACAGGTCCGAGGCACCCTGGTAGGTCGTCGCGTACAGCAGGGCCCCGAGAACGGCGGACGCGCCGCCGACGTAGGCGAGGTACGTGTAGGCGCGAAGGGTCGGCGGGGGTTCGGGAAGATCCCGGATGGCGCGGACGATGTTGAGGCGGCTGGCCCGTCGGCTCGCGACGAGTACCGTCACGAGCGTGAGCAGGAACCCGACGACATAGGCGATGACCAGCGTCTCGGTCGTGACCGTGAAGGAGTCGAGGATGGCGTCGGCCGGCAGTCCGGGGATCCGGTAGAGGACCCCGAACGCATAGGCGAGACCGTACCCGACCCCCACGCCGAGGAACGTCCCGGCCAGGGCGCTGCCGGCCGAGTACACGGCCCCTTCGAAAAGGTAGGAGTAGACGAGTTCGCGGCCCTGCAGGCCGATGGCGCGCAGGACCCCCATCTCCCCCTTGCGTTCCTCGGCGAGCAGGACGAAGATCCCGATGATCAGCATCGCCCCGGCGACGATCGAGAAGAGGCCGAGGACCAGAAAGAGCGTCGAGATGCTGCTGCCGGCCGAGTCGGCGGTCTCGAGCCCGCCCACGAGCACCTGGTCGACCGTCAGCCCCCGGGCCGCGGGGAGGCCCGCCAGGGTGGCGTTCAGGGTGGCACTGACGCTCAGAGCGAGCGCGAGGCGGTTGGCCTGGTCGCCCACGTTCGTCACCGAGACGACGTTGATCGACCCCGAGAGGTTCGCGAGCCTCTGGCCGAGCGCCAGGTCGACGAACCCGGTCCCGAAGTCGCCGACGCCCCCGGTGGGGAAGGCCCCCCGGAGGTTGTCCTGCACGACCGCCTGCACCACCGACGGGGTCGGCGTCGCCGAGACGCCGTAGAGCAGCACGGAGTCCCCGGCCGAGGCGTTCAATTCCGAGGCGGCCAGGTCGTCCAGGAGGACCTCACCGGGCGCGGGCCCCGGGATGCTCGTGCCGTTGTCGGCGACGAAGTTGCCGAGCTGGCGGCTCTGGTTGCCGTTGACCCCGACCAGGTAGAGGTTCGTCTGAGGGACGCCGCTCGTGCGGTCGAACAGCGAGAACCGGCTCACGACCTCGGGGGCCATCCCCGCGATGGAGGAGTCCCCCGCGGTGCCCGCCGAGAGGGCCGTGAACACGGAGTACGGGAACGGGGTGTACGTCCCCGAGGGGGACTGGTTGCCGACGATCTCGTCGTTCAGACCGACCCCGAGCACCGTGTAGTGGACGTTGACCTGGGTGATCGTGTCGCCGACCGCGAGGCTCCCGGAGACGATTGTCGTCGCGACCAGCAGTCCGAGGACGAGGAGGACGGTCCGGCCCCGGGCCCGGTAGACGTTGCGGAGCCCGATCCGGAACGCGAGTCGGTGGCGGACCGCCAGGACGAGCAGGACGACGGCCACGACCAGCAGGACCAGCAGGAGGGCGCCGACGACCGGATTGGTGGCCATGGAATCAGGAAACGAACTGGCCGTCCCGCATGCGCAACGTGCGGTCACACGAGCTGGCGACCGTCGCATCGTGGGTCACGACGACCATCGTCTGACCGTAGGTCTGGTTGAGCTGCCGGAGGAGGCTCGTCACCTGACGGGAATCCTCGTCGTCCAGGTTCCCGGTCGGTTCGTCGGCCCATACGATCGCCGGACGGCCGACGAGCGCCCGCGCCAGGGAGACGCGCTGCTGTTGACCCCCCGACAGCTCGGCCGGGCGCCGGTCGAGTCGTTCCCCGAGCCCGAGCTCCGTGAGCATCGCGCGGGCCCGCGCGCGGGCCTCTCGTCCCGGGACGCCCGCGATCAGCAGGGGCATCTCGACGTTCTCGGTGGCGCTCAGCACCGGGAGGAGGTTGTAGGCCTGGAAGACGAACCCGACGCGCCGCGCGCGGTACTCGCTCTTCGTCCGGTCATCCATCGAGTGGAGGTCGACTCCCTCCAGCGTGACCTGCCCGCGGGTCACCTCGTCCAGCCCCGAGAAACAGTTCAGAAAGGTCGTCTTGCCGCAACCGGAAGGACCCATGACGGCGAGCATCTCTCCGCGCTGGATCGCGATGTTGATCCCCTGGAGCGCGGTCACCTCGGTCTCGCCGCTCCCGTAGACCTTCCAGACGTCCTTTCCGACCACGACCGTCTCGGTCATCGACGCCGGCTCCGAGCGAGGCACCTCTTATCACGGTGACCCCTCTCGGGAAACGATCCGGCTCTCCTCGCGTCGTGGAGGGGTCCATATCTCGGGACGGCATATCCCGGGCCGCAGCGGATGACGGCGAGCCGAGGTAGGTCAGCCAGGGGCCGACCCGAGACCCAGCAACGTCGGTTGGCCCGCTTGCGGGTTCGTAGCCGGCGCGGACCCGAACCGTTCGGAATCTACCGCTTGGCCATCCAACTGCCCTCCGGGGCGATCGGCCCCCGGTTCACCAAAGCTCACCCGGAACTGCGGGTGGAGATTCGGAACCGGATGGAGCTGGACCGCCAGAGCGTCCTCCTCGAGGTCGCCGTCTTCGGGCCCGGAGCGGCCGAGCTCGCCGACGAGGTGAGGGCCTACCCCGAGGTGAACCGTCTCGAGGTCCGGGCCGAAGGGCCGGCCGCGGCGGTGTATCGTCTCACCATGAATACCCCCGCCGTCTTGGCCGTCATCCGGCGGCACCGGATCTTGACCCGCTACCCGGCGGTCGTCGAGGGCGGGTGGCTGCGATTCGAGACCCTGGCGACCGCCTCCGACATCCGCAAAGCGTTGGCGGGTCTCCGCCGGGGAGTCGGCCCGAGCCATGTGGAGGCCGTGCGGCGGGGGCCGGTGACGCTGGGCAGCCTCGGGCTAAGCCGGGCCCAGGAGGCGATGTTTCGCGCGGCGTTGAAGCGCGGGTACTACGACGTGCCCCGCCGCATCTCGGTCTCGGGCCTCGCGGCTCACCTCGAGCGGAGCCAATCCACGGTCTCCGAGGCGCTCGTACGGATCGAGAAGCGCCTGGCGGAATCGGCCCTCCAACTCTCCGTGGTCCCGCTCGCCCCGGCCTGACGGGCGGCCCCTCCCCGCCCCGACGGGCGGCGGCCGGCTCGGCCTCCCTCGCGGCGGGGCAGTTTCAAGCGCCGGCGTGCCGTTGGGAGCCGGGGGGCACGGGTCCGATGACCCGATTCGAACTCGAGCCGTCGGAGACCCTGCTGGCGAGCTGGCCCGTGGAGCCCGTCGGCCCCGCGGGGTCGACGGGGCGTCGGGGTTGGCTCGTCTTGACCGACCGACGGTGTCTATTCTACCGGCGGGCGGGTGCCCTGGGACCGGGCCGGCCCATCCACCCACCCCTGGTCTCCCTGGGACTCGAGCAGCTGCACTCCGTCTCCCCCCGGCAGTTCAGTATGCGGGTCGGGTACGGGGACCTGATCCCCATCCCCGGCATCGAGATCGACGGTCATGAATTCCGGCTCCATCGAGAGGCGCCGTCCGGTGCCGTCGTCGCGGCGGTGCTCGGCGCACGGAACGAACGGCTCTCGGGTCGAAACCGAGACGGCTCGGCTCCCGCGCCGCGCCCCCGCGAGGGCCCGGGCCACCCGGGTGGCTCGCCGGAAACCTCCCGGCGTTAGCTTCCGCACCCCCCGGCCCGGTGGTGCCGCGCCGAGACCGATTCGCCTTGTGTTATGTCTACCCGCCGGTTGCCGTGGCGCATGGGCCGATGGAAGCACGAACGCACCCGCCTCGTCTACCGTCGCGGGAACCTCCGGGTCATGGAAGACTCCTGGACCCTACCGAGCGGGGTCCGGGTCGTCTACCCGCTCTTCCGGCGGCCGGATTTCGCGGTCGCCGTGGGTCTCACCGACGACCACGAGATTCCCATGATCGAGAATCTCCACCCGAGCCCGGGCCTGCACTTGCTCGAACTCCCCGGCGGATGGGTCGAGCCCCGCGAGTCGCCCCGAGCGGCGGCTCGGAGGGAGCTGGAGGAAGAGACCGGTTGGCACGCCGGTAAGCTCTCGGTTCTCGGTCGGTACTATCCCACCCCGCATGCGGGCACGTACCAGGGGCATTACTTCCTCGGCGAGAGCCTCCGCCCCGGGCCTCCTCGCCCCGAGACGGACGAGTCCCTTCGCTCCGTCCTGCTCCCCGTGGGGGAGGTGTATCGACGCCTACGGGCGGGCCGGTTCTTGGGAGGAGGTACGCTCGTGGGGCTCTACCTGGCCGAGGCAAGCCTCCGAAGCAAGGGGTTCCTCGCCCCTGTCGATCGAGGGTAGGCCGGTGCCTTCCCGGGGCCGGCCGACGTGCCCCGCCCCTCGACCGCCCCTACCGGGGCCTCGGGTGGGGTCGGATACCGCCGCCTCGTGGGGGATGCGGCGGGCCCCCGAGCGGAAACAGCGGCCCAAATCGGGGAGGGGGTGCGGCAGCCGGGAGGGGAGCGGATGTTTCCAGTTCGCAGCGGCGACAGCCTGTCCGGTAACACCCGCCGTTGACCGACGGTTCGAACCGTGCCGGGTGCGACCAGAACAGGTCGTCTCTCAGCGCCGGGGAGGGGAACCGGACCCGGGTCGAACGCTACGGGAACGGGGGCGGGTCGCTCGACCGTGAGGCAACGCCGGCCGAATGCTCAGCTTGCCCCGGGTTCCCGCCGGGGGCGCCGGCTTCGCTCTCGGGCGCGGCGGGCGAGGAGGACCCGCCGCGCCCTCGGGAGGCAGGCGCGCGAACATGCGATCCCGATCTCCGGGGTGATCATCCCGGGGTGGCCGCCCCGATGGACATGCGTCCATCCTTCGGGCAGTGGTCGGTCGGCGAGTCTCGTTCCGAGGGCGCCCACCCGGAACGACACACGCCGCCCGCATCCGTCGCAGACCGCAGTCAGCTCGTACGTCATGGCCTGACCATTGCCCGGGCCGCTCAATATCTCGCCGGCCGGGCTCACCCGGAGGGTGGGACCCCCCCGGTAGGGGCGGGACCGATGCCTGGGACTCCTTTCGGGGAATGCTTCGTTGGGGCTGGGGCGACCTTCCGCACGACGACCCAGCGACGCTTCGCGATCTTTCGGGACTTCTGGAACCCGGCCTTCTGGAACATCCCCAAGGTTCCACTGCAGAGGAAGGAGGAGGACGTCCTCTCGTCCGTGTAGTCCTCGGGGTAACCCTCGACCGTGCCGCCGCCGAGTCGACCGATGTAGCGGAGCGCCGCCTGGAGGGCGAGGGTAGCGACCCCCTCCCCCCGACGTTCCCGGTCGATGAAGAAGCAAGTAATGCGCCAGTCCGGGAGGGTTCCCCGCCCCTCGTCGTAGGCCTTCTTGCTGCGGATGTTGGGAAGTTCTGTCGTGGGGCCGAACTGGCACCACCCGACCGCGGTGGGGCCGTCAAAGACGAGCGCGGCGTGAGCCCGGCCTTCCCGCACTCGCGCCTCCTTCATCGCTCGGTACGCTTCCGCCCCGCGCCTCTCCTCCCCTGGCTCGAGGTGGAACGAGATGCACCAGCACCCGCCGAAGATTCCTCCGTGTCTCTCGACGAGGCGAGCGAAGGCGGGCCAGGTTTTGGGGGAGAGCGGTTTCGAGATGAGGCTCATCGACGCCTGCCGGGGGGACCTGGGCCGATGCAGCCGTCGGGGAAATCTCCGCCCGGGTGCCCCGCTTCCGGCCCGAAGCCGACCGCTGGTGGCCCGCGGCCCAGCCTGGATGCGAGCCGCCGTCCCGTGCGACTGCTCGACGAAGGAGGACCCGGCCGTATTCGGAGCAGCTCACCTCGTCGAGTCGATCTTCTTCAGAAAGGCGAGCACGCGCCGCGTCATCTCCGCCGCCGCTTTCGGATCATAGTCGGCCAGGCTGCGGTCCGCAAACAGGTGACGGTCACCGGGGTACAGGAAGAGCTCGGCTCGGGGGGCGGCGCCGACCAGTTTTCGGGCGGCGTCGAGGTCCCCCTCCTGCACCCACTTGTGCCCTTCCATCATATGGATCTGGAGGGGGACGCCCGCGGGCCACGGCCCGCCGAACTCCTCGGCCGGCAGCGCGGCGGAAAAGAAGAGCGCGCCCTTGGCCCCGGGTCGGGTCTGGGCGAGCGACTGCGCCGGCACGACTCCGAGGGAGAAGCCCGCGTAGACCAGACCGTGCGGCAGACTCTCGGCTGCCTTCTTCCCCCGCTCGGCGATCGCGCCGAAACCGACCTTCTTCGCGTACGCCACCCCTTCGTCGATGGAGGCAAACGTCCGCCCGTCATACAAGTCGGGAGCGTGCACCGTGTGGCCGGCGTGACGGAGCTCATCCGCAAAGGCGAGGAAACCGGTGGTCTGTCCTTGGGCATGGTGGAAGAGGAGGACCTCAGCCATGCGGACCCTTCAGGCGGGGTCCGTATTTGAGCGGTGGTAAGACCCGCACCCGGTCGAGGTCCCGAGCCCCCCCGGGAGGGACAGGGGTCTCCCCGGCCTGCGTCGCGGCATGCATCGGGCCCAGTTTCCCTGCCGGCGGGGCTCTTGCGTCTCTGCAATCGTCCTCGAGGTGCCCTGCCGGGCGCGGCGGATTCGACCGGTTCGACTCGGGTTCCGAAGGGCTGGAGGGCGGACCCGGCCTCCGCGTGCGCGAGAGCATCGGTCCCACCCCCGGACCTCCTCTTCGAGGCGGCCAAGGGCCGGATTCGGGCCCGCAGGTCTCTTGTGGGCGGACATGTGACCCCCTGCGTGAGCCCGAGGCAGTCCCCGCTCGGTCGCGCGGGGGAGCGCAGGCTCGCGGCCGCTCTGTTCAATCGGACCTGGGACCTCCTCTCCCAGAAACGGCGCTCCGGGGAGGAGGACGAGGAGTTAGTTCGCACAGCTCACGCTTCCACCTACCACTGGTATCGGGTCGGGACGCTGCGCAATCTCTCGATCGCCGAGTGGCAGCTCTCACGAGTCTATTCGATGCTCGGAGAAGCCCACCCCGCTCTTCACCACGCCGAGCGTTCGCTGCGCCTCGCGAACCGGGCGCACCTCGCCCCGTTCTACACGGCCTACGCTCACGAGGCGCTGGCCCGTGCCCACTCGGTCGCCGGGTCGGAGGCGATGAGGAAGCGTCACCTCCGAGCGGCGCGTCACCTCGCGGCCCGAATCCGCAACGTGGACGACCGACGCATGCTTGAGGAGGACCTGGCCACGATCCGCCCGGAGGCGACGGGTGCGTCCCGGAGACGCGTCCGCCGGCCGAGCGAGGCGAACCGAGGGTCCCACGGTCGGACAACTGGGCCTTAGGTCGGAGACGGACCGGACCCTCCCGGCCCGACGCGTTTCTCCGTCCGGAGGTTCCGCGGAGTACTGGACCGCCCGATGCGTGGGGTCGGGAGCCCTAGAACATGTCCAGCAGCTGGCAAGCAAACGGCCTGCCGTCCGCCCGGAGCCACTGGTAGAGATTTCGCCGGCGAAGCTCCGGGGCGAGCGGACACGCCATCATGACCGAGTAGGAGGGAAGAAGCGGAGAGCACCGGTCCAGTTCCGGGTCACCGGCCCCCGAGAACCAGTCACTCCCGAACACTAGCCAATGCCCTCTGGATTCCCGTTCCAATGCAGCCATCAGGGCCCCGCGAACGTCCGGAGTCGGAGCGATGACCTCCGCCGCCCGATTCCAGCTAGAGTGGGGTTCCAGCGTAGCGTACCCCACTACCGCACCTCGGCGCTCCGCCAGGAGCAGGTTCTGGACGGCGACGACTCCAGAGAGAAACCGGGTCCGGAAGGACCGGGCGTCTCTCCGTGCGAACCCCAGCGCCCGGGCGTTGGCTCGCCGGTGCACGCGGGCGAGCGCCGGGGCGTCTCGGGTCCCGGCACGGCGTACTCGGATCCGGGCGGCGGCCTTGCGAGGCGGGCGGTCGATGTATCGGAGCGCCGCTCGCGGGGTGAAGATGTCCTGGTAGCCGAGCTTGAGATACAGCTCGTGCGCCAGGTTGGACCGACCCGTGCAGAGGAGCGAGAGCCGGCGGCCGGCCCCCCGCTCTCGCCGATGTACCTCGCGCAGGAGCTCCCCCGCGAGTCCGCGTCGTGTCGCGTCGGGCCGGGTCATGACGAGTTCGATTCCGGCGACCGTCTCCGGTCCGTCCGGCGTCGTCACCGGATAGTGGGAGGCGAAGACGGCGGAGAGCAGCGCGTGGTCCTCTCGGGCGTACACGCCCAGGTACGGGGCAAACGGGAACCCGGACCGACGGGCCCGCTGCGCCGCCGCCAGGTCATCGAGACCCCCCCACGCACTGTAGTGGAGCGAGACCAGGGCGTTGCGGTGGTCCCGGTATGCCTCGTCGAAGTCGATGATCTCGACCGCCATCGAGCTGTCCCGGCCCAGCGTGGGAGACCGCGGCGGGACTAATCAGGGATTCGGGCCCGGCGGCGTTCGGGTTTGGCCGGTCCGAACGCGCCCGCCGCTTACCGCCCCTCCAATCGATCCGTGATCTCGTAGACGCGGCCATCGGGCGCCCGGAAGTGCGCCCACCCCCCCCAACTCCCCTCTCGAGTCAGCAGGAGGGGAACCCCGTGCTCCCGTAGCACTCCGATGGCCGCGCGGCAGTCCTTCACGCCGAATCCGGGGAGGGGCCCGGTTCGAAGGTGCGGGTGGTCCATGTCGCTACCCCGACGGAATGCTTCGACCGCGCTTCCGTCGGGCAAGCGGCCCTCGAACACGTTGGCCCCCTCCTCCACGGGTCTGGCCCGCAAGACGTCCCGGTAGAATCGCGTCGCTTCGTCGAACGCGGCCGTCGCGATTCCCAAGAAGGCCAGTCGTGTGACCTGGAGCCGGCCCGCAGGGGCTCTCGGCGGGGGACGATTGGGGTAATCGACGATCTCGAGCACGACTCCGCCCGGCCCTCGAAAGTGCTGCCACCGGTACTCCCCGGACGTTCCCCCGGCCTCTCCCAGGAGCGCGTAGCCCTTCGACGCGAGCTCGGTGCGGGCCCGGTCGAAATCCAACACCTGGATTCCGACCACTGGGCCTGTCGTGAAGTGGGGGTAGAGGTCCGCCCGGGCGTCGAAGACCTCGACCGCGCCGGCGTCCGGCAGGTCGAATCGAACGAAATTCGGCCGCTCGTTCCCGACCGGCAGGCCCAACGTCGACTCGAAGAACCTCCGGGTCGCCTCAAACCTTGGAGTCCGGGTTCCCACCCACACCAGGCCGCGAACCTCCATGAACCCAGTATCGGCCGAGCCCGGGCATGAGCGTTTCGCGCACGGATTCACCCGCCGGCTCGCCTCACGTCCGGAAGGCGGGAAGCCTCGACTCGATCCCTCCCCGGCTCGCAAAGACCCCCCATCGGGGGAAGTCCCGGGCAGCCATTGACTCCAGTGTATTAAAGGAATAACTTTATCAAGCAGATACTGTATAATAACATCATGGACGCCTTCCATGCCCTGGCCGAGCCGCACCGGCGCAAGGTCGTGGAGATTCTGGTCCACCGAGGCAGGCTCAGTGCGTCCGAGATCTGCGATGAGTTCGACGTCACCCCCCAGGCGATTTCCCAGCACCTCCGGGTGCTCCGGGAGGCGCGCGTGCTCCTGATGGAGAAACGGGCCCAGCGGAGGCTGTACTCGTTCAATCCAAAGTCCATGCACCAGATCGAGGCGTGGACTGCCGAGATGGCGCGGCTGTGGGGCAGCCGGCTCGACCGGCTGGAGAGGTCCCTGAAGGAGGAACAAGCATGAACCAGAACTGGAAGAACGAAGCGGCAGACGGGGAGCGGAACGCCGTAGTGATCTCTCGGGAGTACGACTTCCCGCGCGAGTCCGTCTTCGCCATGTTCACGGACGCGAAGAAAGCGGCGAAGTTCTGGGGCCCCGAGGGGGCGGTCAAACTCCTCTTCGAGTTCGACGCAACTCCCGGAGGTGCGATAAGAATTCACGACCGCGACGGTGAAGGGGGTGTCCACAAGACGTCCGGGACGGTGCTGGAGGTGGTCGTCCCAGAGCGTCTGGTATTTCGGAGCGCCACGGCATTCCGGGAGGGCACCGCTCCGTTTGAGGCGATGCAGTCGGTACGGTTCGAGGAGCTCGGCCCCCAGAGGACGCGAGTCACGGTACTCGTTAAGGTCCTCGAGTTGGGCTCGTTCCCGGAGGCCGTGGAGGACCTGGAGGCGGGGTTCAGGGGAGGCTGGGGAGAGACCCTCGATATGCTGCAGAGAGACCTGCGATAGTGTCCGCGAACCGGGTGGGCGGACGAGCGGGGTTTCGTCTCGAGACGACCCCCTCGACCAACTGGACGGACCGGACGGAGCCCGAAGGGGCACCCTGAGCACGGCGTCTGGTCACTGCCCTGGGCCGACCCCATTCGTCCCGGCGGCCCGGGGCCCGCTCGGGTCACCGCGCCGGTCGGACCCCATGTCACCTCGTGGACGGGGAGTTTGATCCGGAGGGAAGCCAGCCGCGGGAGGGATTTGAACCCTCGGCCTGCTCCTTACCAAGGAGCCGCTCTGCCAGCTGAGCCACCGCGGCGTCAGGAGGGACCCGAACCGTCCTCGCTTTTCCGTTTTCCGCCCGCGGAGGGGGTCGAGGCCGCGTCCGGGGATCCCGCCCAGGGAAACCCTCGAGACTCCGATTCCCAGTCGAACCGGTCGCGGGCGGCGAGCGGTCGCTTCTCGAGGAAGGCGCGCATCCCTTCGCGTTGGTCGCGCGTGCCGAATAGCCGGGCCCACAGGTCCAGCTCGAACTCGAGGTCCGCGTCGAGGGTCGGGTCGGCCGCGCGAAGGATCTCGTACTTGGCGGCGGCAAGGGCGAGCGGGGGTTTGGTGGCCAGCTCCTCGGCGAATGCGAGCGCGGTCGGGAGGAGATCGGCCCGGGCCACGATCCGGTCCACCCACCCGTCCGCCTGGGCGTCGCTGGCGGTGACCGACCCTCCGGTATAGATCCAGCGTCGGGCCCGGGCCGCCCCGATCCGACGGGGGAGGCGCTGTGAGCCCCCCCACCCCGGGGTCACTCCAAGGTTGATCTCGGGCTGGCCGAACTGGGCGTCGGGGGTGGCGAAGACGAAGTCGCAGGCCAGAGCGACCTCACAGCCCCCGCCGAAGCACACCCCGTGGACGGCGGCGATCACCGGCAACGGGAGCCGCTCGATGCGGCGGGTGAGGGCTTGGCCCCGGCCTCCATGGACTCTCGCCTCGTCGGGCCCCATCGGAGCCATCTCCCGGATGTCGGCGCCCGCCGCGAAGGCTTTCTCCGCGGCGCTGGCGAGGATGACCACCCGCACCCCCGGGTCCGACTCGGCGTCATCCAGGCGGGCCGAGAGCGCGTCGAGCACCCCGCGCGATAGGACGTTGACCGGCGGGTGGTCCAGCGTGAGGACCAGCGACGTTCCACGGTGTTCCGAGCGCACCAGGGGCCCCGCGACCGAACCGGACATCCGGGCCGGGGAGCCGAGCTGGGCTATTTATGGGCGGGGGTTGCGTCGGCGTGGAGGGTCCCAGCGGGTCGTGGCAAAGACGGTCGTGACCACCTGGTTCGGAGCCTATCTCCTCGAGGACTCGAAGGTCGCCCGGTCGGCGAGCGCACCGCTAGACCTGGCGAGCCTCGAGGAACGGGCTCGGCTACGCCGCTCCGGGGCGCTGACGCCCGAGGAGGAGAGCCTGCTCGCGGAGCGCGGGGGCGCCGAGTGGACGTCCCGAGACCGGCGGCTCGTGCCGTACGGGGTCCGGCTCGACCCACGGGCCCCGGGCGGTGTCGATGAACGCGCGCTCGGGGTGGATCCGGACGTCGTGAGGGCCCTCCTCCTCTCGGAGGGGGAGGCCGCCCTGGAGGCCGCCTGGGACCCGTCCGTCCATGTCCAAGAAGCGGTCCGCGCGGCCCGCGACCTGGACCGGGTGCGCAACCTCGTCGGCGAGCGGCTCGGCAGTTGGGTCTCTCGAGACCGACCCGAAGTCGACCCCGGGGACCATGCGAAGGCCGCCCGGGTGGTGTTGGAAGAGGGAGGTAGCGGACCCCTCGCACCGTCCGACCCCGCCCTCGCCCTCGCGCGTCGCCGTTTGGCGGACCTCTACCGTGCGGTCGAGGAGACCCGGGCCGCCCTCACCCACTCGGTCGAGGCGGTCTCACCCCAGCAGACCCCGAACCTCTGCGCTCTCTTGGGACCGGAGCTCGCGGCGCACCTGGTCGCTCAGGCGGGCGGCCTGGGGCGCTTGGCCCGGCTCCCCTCCAGCACCGTACAGGTGCTCGGGGCCGAACGCGCGTTCTTCGAGCATCTGCGGGGCCGCGCCCCCCCGCCCCGCCACGGGCTGCTGTTCACCCATCCGGCCCTTCAGTCCGCCCCTCGACCGGAGCGCGGAAAGCTCGCGCGGGCCCTCGCCGGCAAGGTGGCCATCGCGGCCCGGCTCGACCTGGCCGGACGGTCCGTCGACCCGTCGCTCGGCCGTTCGTTCGAGGCTCGACGGGCCGAGCTCAAGGGACGACGGGGAACCCCCCGCGGGCGGGCTCGAAGGTCAGGACCCCGGCTTCCACTTGACCGAGCAGCCGGCGACCGATAGCTCCGCCGGCTCGACCGGTTGGCTCGCCAACGCCTGCTCGAGGGCCCGCTCGAGGTACCGCTCGGTCACTCGCTCGCGGTGCTGGTGGTCGTTGTCGATGCGCCCCTGGAAGAGGAGCTTGCGGTCGGGGCCGAAGAGCATCGGGTGCGGGGTGACGAGCGCCCCGTAGGCTCGCGCGATCGCCTGAGACTCGTCCACCAGGTACGGGATGGGATACTTCTTCTCCCGGGCTCGGCGGACCATGCTGGCCAGGCTGTCCTCGGGGTACGCTCGGGCATCGTTGGAGTTGATCAGCACGAACCCGACGCCCCTCGGAAGGTACCGCTCGGCGAGGTCGATCATCCGGCTCTCCCACGCCTGGACGTAGGGGCAGTGGTTGCACCAGAACGTCACGACCAGGTACGGGCTTCGAAACCCGGCGAGCGAGTAGGTCTTGCCGTCCACCCCTTGCAGTTCGAAGTCGGGAGCGGAATCCCCCGGATGGAGCTTGAACTCCTTGGATTCGGCCATCGCGGACGGACCGGGGCTAGGTTCATACCGTTTTACTGACCCGCGCACCATCCCCCGGGGGTCCCGGTCCATGACGAACGAGTCCCGGTCCATCGAATTGGTCGTGGAGGGTGGGCTCGGACTCGAGGAGGGCATTCGTGCCCAGGAGCGTCTGCTTCGGGCGGGTCGAGCGACCGTCCATGTCGCGACGCTCTCCGACACCGCCGTCTCGTACGGGGTCGGGGTGCGCGGAACGGCCCCCTACCTCCAGCGGGCCCGGGCGGACCAGGTCTCCGTGCTCCGGCGTCCCTCCGGGGGAAGTGGGCTGGTCCACCTTCCCGGGGACCTGCTGTGGTCGGTCGTCTTGCCGCGGGCGGACCCGAGAGTCGGCCCGGGGTTCGTCCGGGCCTACGCGCGCTTCGGCGAAGGGCTGGTGCAGATGCTGGCCGCGAGAGGGGTCTCCGCCCACTGGACCGCGCCGCCGGGGCTCTCGGACGGGTACTGCCCCTTGAGCTCGCGCGGGCAGGTGCTCGAGTGCGGGGGGAGGGTGCTCGCGGCGGCGGCGCAGCACGCGACCGGGTCGACGCTCCTCCACAGCGGGGCCCTTTCCCGGACCCTCGACCGCCCCCGCATCGCGCGATGGTTCGGCTTCCCAGAACCGGGACCGGCGGACTCCCTGACCTGTCTCACCGAGGTCGGGTTCTCCGACGGGCCCGAGGAGACGGCCCGCGCGCTCGGGCGGCACCTGCTCGCCGCGCTCGAGGGGGGAGCGCCCCGCTAGTTCAATTCGGACGGGCCGCCCACAGCGAGTCGGCGGCCGTTTCGAGCTCCGTTCGGATCCGGGACGCGTCCCCCCGCCGCAGGCGACGGCCCTCCACCACGGGGGTCCCGTCGACATAGACCGAGTCGATCGCCTCGTCGCTGGCGGAGTAGGCGAGGTGCGAGACGATCGCCTCCGGCCGCGCGGGCCAGAGGGTCGGGTGGTCGAGCCGGACCAGGGAAAAATCGGCCCGCTTGCCGACCTCGAGCGAGCCGATCTCCGCCTCCCACCCCAGCGCCCGGGCTCCCTCGATCGTCGCGAGGTCGAGCAGGAGCTGCGCGCCGAGCGCGGAGGCGTCCCAGCGGTGGTTCTTCTGGGCCAGGCCCGCCAGGTGGATCTCCCGCAGCATCGACAGCGAGTTGTTGGACGCCACGGAGTCCGTGCCGAGTCCGACCGGAGCGCCGGCGGCCCGAAGTTCGACCACGGGGGCGACCCCCCCGGAGGCCAGCTTCATGTTGGAGCTCGCGCAGTGCGCGATTCCCACCCGGCACCGCGCGAGGCAGCGGATCTCGTGCGAGGTCAGCCAGACGGCATGGGCGGCCACCTGGCCCGGGCCGAGGAACCCGATCTCCTCGAGCCAGTCGACCGGCCGCCGTCCGGTCTTGGTCTCGTGCTCGTAGACCTCCCGGCGGGTCTCGGACAGGTGATAGTGGACGAGCGTGCCGGACCGTTCGGCGAGCTCGCGGGCGCCCAGCCAGGTCTCCCGGTTGCAGACGTAGACCCCCTGGGGGGCGACGAGGGGGCGCACGCGCGCCGATTCCTTCCACCGGGCGATGAACGCGCGCGCGTTGTCGAGCGGCTTGCCGCGCTGCGTCGTCAGCTCCGGGTCGAGGACCGCCCAGCCGAGGAAGCCTCGGATGCCGAGATCGTCGACCGCGCGGGCGACCGCGTCCTCGAGGTAGTAGAGGTCGAGGAAGGAGGTCGTGCCGCCCAGGAGCATCTCCGCGATGCCGGCGCGGGCTCCCGCCTCCACATCGGCCTCGGTACGGCGGGCGTCGACCGCGAAGAGGGTCTCGAGGAAGCCGGCCAGCTCTCGGTCGTCCGCGATCCCCCGGAGGGGATGCATCGCGACGTGGGTGTGGAGGTTGACGAACCCGGGCACGACGGCCCGGTCGTGCGCCTCCACGACCTCCGCCCCCTCGCGGGGAGCGTCGGGGCCGACGTGGGTGATCCGGCCGGAGTCCACGCGAACATCTCCCCGAAGGACCCTTCGGCCGGGGTCCTGGGTGACGAGGAGAGCATCGCGGAACACCCGAGGGGGTTCGTGGGACGCCGCGGTCACGGCCGACCTACGGTCGGTGGTCTAAAAGGCGTTCGCCGGCGGGCCGGTTCACGACCGTCGGGTCGACCTCGGGCAGGCCGGAGAGACCCTCCGCGGTCCGGGTCTCGGAGGCGCGGAACGCGGCTAGGACCCGGCGCACCCACGGGCGGCTAAAGACCACCACGATGGGAACGACCGCGAGCACGACGAGGATCACGTCGACCCACAGGCCGGGGACCCAGGCGGCGCTCGGCATCCCGAGGATCG